>NZ_JBBNLT010000008.1:0-129213 GCF_040092345.1 Collinsella sp. CLA-ER-H7
CTGGTGTGTCCATCCTCGCAGTATCCGGTTCTCAAGGTGCACGCCCCGCGGCTGATCCGGTTCGACCGGGCCGCGCGGCAAGGAGATATATTGCCAGACCGGAGGGGCGCCGTGGGCGGGAATCTGGGCGTACACATTTCCTACACATCTTGTGATCCGACTAACGTTTGCCAGCCGTCAACTACCGCTCGCCGAGCATCTCTTTATATAAGGCAGTCTCATGGTTAAAGCGGATACGTCCCCCTAGCTAAAGCACAGCCAGCATCGAGCAACTCATCACGTTCTTCCACCGAGAACCCCTCGGCGTAGACGCGCACCACTGGTTCGGTCCCGCTAGGACGGACCAGCAGCCACGTGTCATCCTCGAATGACAGACGCAAGCCGTCCATATGACTAACGTTTTGCGGCACCTTGCCACAAATCGACTTGGGGTTTACGCCCGGCAGCAGGGTTCGTAACGTTTCGGTATCTTCGGCCTCAAGGCGCAAATCGCGTCGACCGTAACTCGTCTTACCAAAACTGTCCTCGAGTTGGTCGACCAGAACGCCCAAAGGCGCGTCCGTCTTTGCCATAAGCTCACACAGAATCAGACAGGCGAGGATTCCATCGCGCTCGGGCATATGCGCGGCGATGCCGATACCACCGGCTTCTTCGCCGCCTATGAGGACGCCGCCCTTCTTCATCTCCGCCGCTATATATTTGAAACCGACTGGTTTGACGGTCACGCGGCAGCCAAGCGCCTCGGCAATGCGACGTACGAGCGTCGAGCATGAAAGATTGACGACGACGCGCCCCTCCAAATTACGAAATTGAACCAAGTCGCCCAAAACGAGCGCCATGATCTGATGCGGATGTATATATCTGCCGCGCTCGTCAACCGCGCCGATACGGTCGGCGTCGCCGTCGGTCACCAGGCCAGCGCAAGCTCCGTCCTCGATAACCGTGCGCTCGCAAGTGTCCACCCAAGGCTCAACGGGGTCGGGGCAGATATCTTCTTGATCAGACGCCTGCCCGGCGTGAATCTCGTGCACCTCAACGCCAAGCTCGCGCAGCAAGTCGGCTAGATAGCCCTGGGCTGCGCCGCCCATGGGATCGACAACCACGCGCAAGTGCGCGGCGCGGATGGCTTCGGCATCGACAAACGATGCCACCGCCTGCATATAGTCAGGAATGATATCCGCGGTGCGATATTGCCCCTCGATCCCCATTGGCTCGGGAGCCATGGTCTCTTCGAGCTCTTCGATGACATCCTGGTTGGCGGTCGAGCCGTCACCCATGCGAATCTTGAGGCACAGATAGCCCTGCGGATGATGGGACCCCGTCACCATGAGCGCGCCGCACGCCTCACCGTCATAAGCCGCCGCCCACGTAAGGGCAGGGGTCGGAACAGGTCGCGAAGCGAGCACGGTGTCCAGCCCGTGCGCTGCTAGCACGCCCGCCGCAAACTCAGCGAACTCGCGCGCCAGGGGCCGGGTATCGAACCCTATATATACCGTTTTGCCCGGATTGGTCTTTTGCCACAACTCGCCGACGGCATCGGCGATACGGGCAACGTTATCGGCAGTGAAGTCCTCATCGACGCGAGCGCGCCAACCGTCAGTTCCAAAATGAATTATCGCGCACACGCGCAGACACCTCGCAGTGTTTGGATCATGGTACGCATGGGGTATACCCGCAACATGCACTCGGCAACCTGCCGGCACCAGCATTCACCATTTGGGCAAATGCTGCCGAGGACATGCAAGCAATAAAAAAACCGCCCCGTATGGAGCGGTTTTGCCCTTTATATATCGAGCGCCTCGGCCATCGCGGCCGTAGTGATTGCCGTGGTTCCACAGCAACTGCCCACCATTGCGGCGCCGGCATGTCTCCATTCGATGCATGCGCGCGCGAAAGCTTCGGGGTTCTCGTGCCATACGGGGCCATCCTGAGTCTGGACCGGATCACCTACGTTGGGACGCACCGTGACGGGAGTAGTCGCCGATGCAACCATCCTGGGCACCGCCGCGTTCGCGGCCGCAAGCGGACAGCAATTAACACCAACCGAGTTTGCGCCGTGTTTTTCGGCGTACAAAACGGCTGCCTCGATGTTGAGGCCATCGCCCAACAGGTCGCCTTTATCGTCAACGACAAAACTCACCAGAACAGGCATGCCATCGGCGGCATCTCGGGCGCCGGCAAGCATGGGCTGCAAATTACGGATAGACGTCACCGTCTCGATCAGCAGACCGTCAACGCCGGCGTTGAGCAAGGTGTGCGCCTGTTCGCGCGCAATGCCTCGGATTTCACGATACTCGGCAGAGTCCTCGGCAAACCACTCAATACCGATCGGGCCCATCGAGCCTAGCAGCAGCTGAGGGTGCGCCTGGCGGGCATCGTCGACGGCCCCGCGATTGACCTCCGCCACGGACGGCGCAATCTGGTCGTGCTTGAGGGCATAGCTCGATGCCTGAAAGGTGTTGGTAATGAGCACCTGCGCGCCGGCGGCGACATACAAGCGATGGATACGAGAAACGGTCTGCGGCTCTGCCAGATTCCAAAACGCCGGTGGAATGTCGGCGGCATCGTACTCACTCAACAGAACACTGCCCATGGGACCCTGCGCCAACAAGGTCTCGCTCGACAAGCGGCGCGTAAGTTCCTCGGCACCAAAGCGGTTGTAATAACTCGTATCCATATATATCCCGCTATTCCTCGACACTGATTCCCTGCTTTTCGAGATAGGCGAGCCAGCGGCTCATCGTGTCCTCGGATAGCGCATGCTCCATCATGCAGGCCTCGGAATCGGCTCGCTCAAATTCGACACCGAGCTCCTGAACCAAAAACGTGCGGATGAGGCGATGACGGTACCAGATAGCCGTGCCAACCTCGCGGCCGCGATCGGTCAGGATTACCTTGCCATAGTGCGATTGCTCGACAAGCTCGGATGCCTTAAGCGCCGAAACCGCTTTATTGACCGATGCCTTGGAGACGCCAAGGCGCTGCGCGATGTCGACCGATCGCACGCCGTTGGTTTCCCCCTCTTCGCTTTCAATGCGAACCATGCACTCCAAGTAGTCTTCGTTCGCCACCGTCAGATGTAGTTCGCGCGAGCTATTTGTCGTATCCATGATCTTCCGTCCCTTCTGCATTCAATGGCTGATTCTACCCCATCCAAGCGTCGTGGTATGCCGTGGCATACCGTGCTAGAGTTCTTGTTGCACACGACGACCAAGATTGGAGCGGTCTTTATGGAAAACACCACCACGAGCCCCGATGTCCTCGAGCGCTTTTTGCGCTACGTCCAGATCAACACGCAGTCCGAGGATGCAAACTGCGACCAGGTACCCTCGAGCGCCGTTCAGTTTGACCTTGCCAACGTGCTGGCTGAAGAGCTGCGCGAGCTTGGTGCGGAAGATGCCCACGTGACCGAGCACGCCTATGTCTGCGCGCATATCCCCGCAAGTGCGGGCGCTGAGGACAAGCCCGCCCTGGGCCTGATCGCCCATCTCGACACCACCGAAGTTGCACTGGGCGCCGGCGTGAAGCCGCACATCGTACACTACGAAGGCGGCGACCTGGTCTGCGGCACGGTTGACGGTAAGCCCGTTGCCATGAGTACCGCCAAGCTTCCCGCCCTGAACGACCTCGCAGGTGAGGACCTGGTCTGCAGCGATGGCACCACGCTGCTGGGCGCGGACGACAAGGCAGGCGTCGCCGAGATCATGTCGCTTGTCGCGCGTATCGCTCAGGACCCTTCTCTGCCCCATCCCGCACTCGGCATTTGCTTCTGCCCTGACGAGGAGATCGGCCACGGAGCCGAGCTGTTGGATATCGATACCTTTGGCTGCAAGTACGCCTACACGGTCGACGGCGGCCCCATCGGCGAGCTGGAGTGGGAGTGCTTTAACGCCGCCGAGGCGACCGTCCGCTTTGAGGGCCAGTCCATCCACCCGGGCGACGCTAAGGGCCGTATGGTCAACGCAGGCAATCTGTTCTGCGACTTCAACGCGTTGCTCCCCTACGTGCAGCGCCCGGAGTATACGGAAGGCTACGAGGGCTTTTATCACCTTGAGGGTGTATCTGCGACCGTCGATCACGCCACAGCGCGCTATATCGTCCGCGACCATGACGCCGCCAAGTTCCAGCAGAAACTCGACCTTATTGATGCCGCCGCCTCGATGCTCAACCAGCGTCTGGGTGAGGAGCGCGTGACAGTCGAGATTAAGCAGCAGTATCGAAATATGGCCGAGATCGTTCGTGACTATCCCGAGCTTATTGATGTTGCCAAGGAAGCCTACCTTGCCTGCGGCGTTGAGCCCCAAGTGCTGCCGATTCGTGGCGGCACCGACGGCGCTCAGCTGTCGTTCCGCGGTCTGCCCTGCCCCAACCTTTCCACCGGCGGCTATTGCTACCACGGCGTCAACGAGTTCGTCCCGGTCAGTTCGCTCGTCAAGATGACCGACGTGCTCCAGGAGCTCGTCGCCCGCTTTGCATAAGCCTGGCTGCACAAGTCCAAAAGACGAATTGCCCCGTCCTCAACCGAGAACGGGGCGATTTTTTTACTGCAACGAGAATAGGTTGACGCACGCCAGCCTCTTAACGCAAGGAGTGTCCCAAACTGCCGGCACAAAAGGAACGTCCCCAAGTGCCAAGTGCATCAAGAGTGTCCCCTTTGACCAGTCGTTTAAGAACGTCCCCAATGACTACCCATGTGCCAAGTGTTACGCCGATGTTTTGGCAACGACAGCGAGTGGGTCGCATTTGAGACAAGGTGACGTGAAACGAAAGGGCGCTGACCTTCTGGTCGCGCCCTTGAAGTTGAACGTCAGATTGTCCAAATGCGGCCCGCGCAGCGTCGAGCCGTTACGCGGGCTGGTAAGCCCGCGTAACTCTAATAGTTGGCCTCGTAGCCGTTACCGTCGCCGGTGGGCTCTTCGTAGTAGTCCGAATCGCTCGAATCGCTTGAGCCATCGGAATCGTCAGAGCTGACCGATGAGGTTGCGGTACCGTTTGCGTAGTCGTCAGACGTGTTGTTGTTCAGGTCGCCGATCGTAGAGCTAGAACCGTCGGAAAGACCCATGGTGTTGGGACCCTTGGGATCCTTGCCGGCATCGACGCGCTCCATCATTTCCTTGAGCTCGTCCTCGTAGACAAAGACGTAGCTCACACCGTCAATCATGGTGCTGTCGTCGGCGTACGAGGGCAGGTTGGCCGAGTAGATACCGTCGACATCCATACCGCGCATGGCGTTGACCGTAGCCACGATATCCTGAACGCTCATATCGGTTACGAGCATATCGGACAGCGAATTAACCAGGCCAAAGATCTTCGTGGCATCGAAGTTATTGAGAATCTGGTTGGCAAGGGCGCCAAGCACCTGACGCTGGTGGCGCATGCGCGTGTAATCGCCGTCGGCATAGGTGTAGCGGCAGCGGGCATAGGTAAGGGCGGTGGCGCCGTCCATATGTTGCTGACCAGCGGTAATCTTAATATCCAGGTGCTCGGGGTCGTCAACATCATCGGTTGCGTTAATGTCGATACCGCCAACCGAATCAATCAGCGCCTGCATACCGTCGAAGCTGACCTCGGCATAGTGGGAAATCTGAACACCGCACAGCTCGTTGACAGCCTCGACCATGGCCTCGGCGCCGCCAACGGTATGGCAGGCGTTGATCTTCATGGTCTCGCCCTTGTACTCGACCTTGGTGTCGCGCGGAACGGAAATGAGCGTCGCCTGCTTTTGCGTGGGATCAATGCGTGCCAGGATAATCGAGTCGGCACGGTACGTATCCTCGCCCGGACGGCCGTCGGTGCCAAGAAGCAGCACGTAGAACGGATCCTTTGCCTCATCGGTGTCAACCAGAACCCGACGCAGATTGTCGGTAATGACATTAGAATCGCCGAGCTTGCCCATAATGGTGGCAAACCACAGGCCGGCAGCGGTAGTGGCACTCAGCAGCACGCCAAGCACGACAATGAGCGCGACGTGACGAATCGTGTGGCTACGACGACGTTGGCGAGCGCGCTCGGAATAGCGAGCCACGTTATCGCGACTGTAGATCTTGGCCTGCGCACCAGTTGAGGGTCTTCGGGCGGTGGTATCCGCGAGGGGCTTTTTATTAAACATAGGCAACCTGTATTAGTAGATGACGGGATCGGGGACGGTAGCATGCTCGACATGCGCGCCGAGCGCCTGCAGCTTTTCGACAACCCGCTCGTAGCCGCGCTTGATGTGATGGATGGCCGAAACCTCGGTCGTCCCGTCGGCGATCAAGCCCGCTACGACGAGGGCCGCTCCGCCACGCAGATCGGGCGAGGTAACCTGTGCACCTGAGAAGCCCTTGACGCCATGAATCATGGCATGATGGCTCTCGATACGAATGTCGGCACCCATGCGCACCAGCTCAGAGGCAAACATAAAGCGATTCTCGAAGATGTTCTCGGTGATAACGGAGCTACCATCGGCAAGGGCGGAGAGCACCATAATCTGCGCCTGCATGTCCGTCGGGAAGCCGGGGAACGGAAGCGTCTGGATGTCGACCGGCTTGATACGCTCGGCACGGTTTACATGGACGCCATCCTCGACGCGCTCGCAGTCGATACCCATGAGCTCCATCTTCTTGAGCACCATGCCCAAGTGAATGGGGCAAAAACCCGTGACGTCGACACCGCGATCGTCGGCCATCAACGCACCGGCGACGATAAAGGTGCCGGCCTCGATGCGGTCGCCCACTACGCGATGGGTAACGGGATGCAGCTCTTCCACGCCCTCGATGGTCACGACAGGCGTACCGGCGCCGACAATCTTAGCGCCCATCTCGTTGAGCATGTTGGCGAGATCGACGATCTCGGGCTCGCGGGCGGCATTGTCGATAACCGTGGTACCCTTCGCGCGCACGGATGCCATAATGAGGTTCTCGGTCGCACCGACACTGGCGAACTCGAGCGTGACGGTGGTACCGCGCAGACCTTGGGGCGCATTAGCGTTGATGTAACCGTGGGCGGTATCGAACTCAACGCCCAGGGCCTCAAGACCAAGAATGTGCATATCGATCTTGCGAGCACCCAGGTTGCAGCCGCCCGGCATGGCGATCTTGGCGCGATGGAAGCGACCCAGCAGGGGTCCCATCACGGCTGTGGAAGCACGCATCTTGGCAACGAGCTCGTAGGGGGCCTCCCAAGAATCGACCTGAGAGGTATCAATCTCGAGCGTGTGCTCGTCGAGAACATCGATCGTAGCGCCCATGCCCTTGAGCACCTTGCCCATCACGTGGACATCGGAAATATCGGGCACGTTCTGCAGCGTCGTCTTGCCCGGCGCCAGAAGCGTTGCCGCCATGAGTTTGAGTGCGGAGTTCTTGGCACCCGAGACGGGCACGGAGCCTCCGATGGCGTGGCCACCCTCAACGCGGATAATATCCAAGGTCTACCCTTTCAAAAAGCATGCCCGGGATGGCTGGGCCATCCCGGGCATGATGTGTTCGCAAATGGTCGAACGCTAAATCGTTTGACTATTGGGCAAGCTTGAGCTTACACCATGCGATTTCATTATAGAGGTAGGCGCGGCGTGCATCATCCTCCGACAAATTACCCAGCTTCTCTTCAAAACCTTGAATATCAGCTTTAAGCTTGTCGGCATCGACGGTCGCCAAATCGCAAGCGCGCTCGGCGAGAACGGTCACGACATCGTCCGCAACCTGGGCATAGCCGCCGGCCACGGCAAACGTGTGGTCGACAGTGCCCATGGCCTTATCGGAAACGCGAACGTAACCGCGGTCGATCGTGCAGATCTCGCTGGAGTGAGCGGGCAGGACGCCAAACTCGCCATCCGTGGACGGAATCGACACAAACGCAGCGTCGCCCTCATAGGCGCAGCTCACGGGGCACACGATGCGGATACGCATAACCTACTTCTCCCCCATCTTGCGGGCGCGCTCGCGCACGTCCTCAATCGTGGAAGCATAGCGGAAAGCCTGCTCGGGCAGGTCATCGGCCTTGCCGTCGACAATCTCGGCGAAAGAGCGGACGGTATCCTCGACGCGGACGTAGACACCGGGGTTGCCGGTGAACTTCTCGGCGACGTGGAAGGACTGCGAGAGGAACTGCTGAATCTTACGGGCACGGTTGACCGTAAGGCGCTGCTCCTCGGACAGCTCGTCCATACCCAGAATGGCGATGATGTCCTGAAGGTCGGAGTACTCCTGCAGGAGCTCCTGGACCTTGACGGCGACACGGTAGTGCTCCTCGCCGACGATCGAGGGATCGAGAGCGTCGGAGGAAGACGCAAGCGGGTCGATAGCCGGGAACAGGCCGAGCGACGAAATGCTACGCGAAAGAACCGTGGTGGCATCGAGGTGCGTAAACGTCGTGGCAGGCGCCGGGTCGGTCAGGTCGTCTGCGGGGACGTAGACAGCCTGGACGGAGGTAATGGAGCCCGTCTTGGTCGAGGTAATGCGCTCCTGGAGGTCGCCCATCTCGGTTGCCAGCGTGGGCTGGTAACCAACGGCGGACGGCATACGGCCCAGCAGTGCGGAAACCTCGGAACCTGCCTGGGAGAAGCGGAAGATGTTGTCGATGAACAGCAGAACGTCCTGGCCGCGATCGCGGAAGTACTCAGCGGTGGTAAGGCCGGCCAGACCGATGCGCAGACGCGCTCCGGGCGGCTCGTTCATCTGACCATAGACCAAGCAGGTCTTGTCGATAACGCCAGACTCGCTCATCTCGAGGAACAGGTCGGTGCCCTCGCGGGTACGCTCGCCGACGCCGGTGAACACCGAGGTACCACCGTGCTCCTGGGCGAGGTTGTTGATGAGCTCCTGAATCAGAACGGTCTTGCCGACGCCGGCGCCGCCGAACAGACCTGTCTTGCCGCCACGGATGTAGGGCTCGAGCAGGTCGACGGCCTTGATGCCGGTCTCGAAAATCTCGGTCTTGGTGGTGAGCTCGTCGAAACGGGGCGCTGCATGGTGGATGGGGTAGAACTCCTCCACCTCGGGCATGGGCTTGCCGTCGACGGGCTTGCCCATGACGTTCCAAATGCGGCCGAGCGTCTTGGGGCCAACGGGCATCTTCATGGGCTCACCGGTATCGGTGGCGATGAGGCCGCGCTGCAGGCCGTCGGTCGAGGACATGGCGACCGTGCGGACGACGCCGCCCGGAAGCTGGCTCTCGACCTCGAGGATCGTGCTCAGATGACCGATCGGGGTCTCGGCCTCGACCGTGAGCGCGTTGTAGATCGGGGGCACCGCGCCGTCAAACTTGACGTCGACGACAGGGCCGATGATTCGCACGATGCGACCATCACCGGCAGTCGTCTTCTTGGTGGCTTCCTCGACCGCAAGCTTTACGGTGTTATTAGCCATTACTGTTCCTCCAATGCTGAGGCTCCGCCGACGATCTCGTTAATCTCGGTCGTGATCGAAGCCTGGCGCACGCGACTATACGTGCGGGTAAGGGTCGAGATGATCGCGGTGGCGTTTTCCGTCGCGGAGTGCATGGCCTTGCGGCGTGCACCCTGCTCAGCAGCCGCCGAATCGATCAGGGCCTGGTAGATGACCGTCAGGATATAAGACGGCACAAGCTTGCCGAGAACATGCTCGGGAGAGGGCACGAACTCGAACGTGGACGAGATGCGCTTAGGGGCGTCGGTCTCGTTCTTACGCGGACCGTGGGCCATAGCGATCATCTCGGGGTCGAGCGGCAACAGATGCTCGACGCGAAGCTCCTGATCCACGCGGTTCTTGGCGTGGTGGTAGACAAGCTCGACACGGTCAAGCTCACCGGCACGATACGCATCGCAGATATGAGAGGAGATCATGCGGGCCTGATTGAAATCGGGCTCAGAGGAGTTGCCCTCAAAGTGCATGACAACGTTTGCGCGGTCACGGAAATACGTGGCCGGCTTACGCCCGCACGCGATGATCTCGCACTCGATGCCGTCGTTCGCCCAAGAAGCGGCGAGCTTTTCGGCCGTGCGCTCCACCGTCGTATTGAAACCGCCGGCAAGGCCGCGGTCCGAGGCAATAACGACAATCAGGCCATGCTTGACACTCTCATGCTTCTGCAGCATGGGATCGGTGCCCGAACAGGAGGCGTCGCCGGCGACCGTCAACATGACGTCGGTCAGCGCCTCCTTATAGGGCTCGGCCTGCTTGGAGCGATCGAGGGCACGACGGATCTTGGCCGTAGAGACCATCTCCATCGTGCGCGTGATCTGCTTGGTCGTGGTAACCGAGGAGATTCGCTTCTTAATGTCGCGAAGGTTGGCCATAGGGCTTAGTTCTCCTCTGATCCAGTCGTATCGGCATGGTGCTTAGCCATGAACTGCTGCTTAAAGTCGCCGATGACGCGCAGGAGCTCAGCCTTGGTGTCATCGTCAATCTTCTTGGCGCGAACCTTGTCGAGCAGCGAGCCAAAGCCATTGTCCATGTACTCGATGAGCTCGGCACGGAAGGGCAGCACGTCGGAGATTTCCAGGTCATCCAGGAAGCCCTCGTTGCCAGCGAACAGCGTAACGATCTGCTCGCCAACCTCGAACGGCTTGTAGCGCGGCTGCTTCAGGAGCTCGGTCATGCGGGCACCATGGGTCAGCTGCTTCTGAGTAGCCTCGTCGAGGTCGGAGCCGAACTGGGTAAAGCCAGCGAGCTCCTGATAGGAAGCGAGGTCCAGACGGAGGTTGCCGGCGACCTGCTTCATGGCCTTGGTCTGCGCATCGCCACCGACGCGGGACACGGAGATGCCCACGTCGACTGCCGGGCGCTGACCCTGGAAGAAGAGCTCGGACTGCAGGTAAATCTGACCATCGGTAATGGAAATGACGTTGGTCGGAATGTAGGCCGAGACGTCGCCGTCCTGGGTCTCGATGATCGGCAGTGCCGTCATGGAGCCGTAACCGTTCTTCTTGGACATCTTGACGGCACGCTCGAGCAGACGAGAGTGCAGGTAGAAGATGTCGCCAGGATAGGCCTCGCGTCCGGGCGGACGATGCAGCGTCAGCGACATCTGACGGTAGGCCACAGCCTGCTTGGACAGGTCGTCGTAGATGACGAGCACGTGGCCGCCGGGGTTGGTCTCGCTGGCGGGCTTACCGTCCTCGCCGTTGTACATGAAGAACTCGCCGATAGCGGCACCGGCCATAGGCGCGATGTACTGCATAGGGGCGGAATCGGCAGCGGTGGCCGAAACGATGATGGTGTAGTCGAGCGCACCGTGCTGAGCGAGGGTCTCGCGGATGTTGGCAACCGTGGAGGCCTTCTGGCCGATGGCGACATAGATGCAGACCATGCCCTTGCCGCGCTGGTTGAGGATAGCGTCGATGGCGATGGCGGTCTTACCGGTCTTACGGTCGCCGATGATGAGCTCACGCTGACCGCGGCCAATAGGCACCATGGAGTCGATAGCGAGCAGACCGGTCTGAACCGGCTCGCACACCGGGGTACGATCGATGACGCCGGGAGCCTTGAACTCGATGGGGCGACGGTGCGTGGCAACGATGTCGCCCAGGCCGTCGATGGGCTGGCCGAGCGGATTGACGACGCGGCCGAGCATGGCACGGCTCACGGGGATATCCATAATGCGGCCAGTGGTGCGGCACTCGTCGCCTTCCTTGATGGAGTCGACGGCACCAAACAGAACGGCGCCGACCTCGTCACGGTCAAGGTTCTGGGCAAGGCCGAAGACGGTCTCACCGGTATCGGAGCTCTTGAACTCCAGAAGCTCGCCTGCCATGGCGCTCTTGAGGCCGGAGACGCGCGCGATGCCGTCGCCTACCTCGTCGACCGTTGAAACCTCATGCGTATCGACCGTCGCGGAGAGGCTCGTGAGCTGCTCCTGCAGTTTCTTGGCGATATCCTGGGCATTGAGGGTTTCGGACATTAGGCTTCACCTCCGTACGAATTAGCAGAGTTTGCGAGGGTCTCCTGCGCGATGCGCAGCTGCGTCTTGACGGAAATGTCACGACGCTCGCCGCGGGCCTCGAGCACCAGGCCGCCCACGATAGACGGGTCGACCTGCTCGATAAGGAATACCTTGCGGCCGAAGTCCTGCTCGCATTTCTTAGTGATGGTTTGACGCAGCTCGTCGTCGAGCGGGATCGCCGTGGTGACGGTCACGCCCACTACATCCTCGTCTTCCTCGGCAACATACTTAAAGGCAGCTGCCACCTTGGGAAGAAGGTCGAGCTGGTCGCGCTTGGACATGGTGTCGAGCACGGCGATGATCTCGGGGCTGGCAGAGGCCAGGCGCTCGACCATCTCGAGGTCCTCGAACACATGGTTCTCGGCCTTGGCGGCTTCCAAAAGGGAACGCGCGTAGGTCTCGAGCACCTTGTCCTGATAGCGGCTAGTCGGCATTCAGGCTACCTGCTTCCTGGATGTAGCGCTCGATGAGCTTCTTCTGCTCGGCATCGTCCTCGAGTGCCTCGCCCACGATCTTGGTGGCGACGGCAACGGACAGGTCGGCGATGGAGCTCGCGGCACCGGCGTAGATGGACTTGCGCTCGTCCTCGACGGTCGTATGGGCCTTGGCGATGATCTCCTCGGCCTCCTTGTGAGCAGCCTCGATGATACGGGCACGCTCGGACTCGGCGTCCTTACGGGCCTCGAGAACGATGTCGGCAGCCTGACGACGGGCGTCGGTGACGATCGAGTCGGACTCAGCGCGCTTGGCGATAGCCTCCTGCTTGGTCTTCTCGGCCTCGTCGAGGCTCTCCTCGATCTTCTTGCCGCGCTCCTCCATGGTTTTCATGATGCCCGGCAGGGCGACCTTGGCCAGCACGATCCAGATAATCAGGAAGGCGATAAGCGCCGGGATGAACTCCGCCATCTTAGGGATGAGGATGTCCGCACCGGCGGCGCCGTCCTCGGCGAACGCGGAAACCGGCATGAGCAGCGCGGCCGCGGACGCGGAGAGTGCGATCGCGCTCTTCTGGGATGAAAGATTCATACTTGACGCTCCGTGCTATTTAACGATCAGCGCGACAACGAAGCCGATCAGAGCCAGAGCCTCGCCGAAGGCGGAGCCCATGATGAAGACGGTGAACACGCGGCCCTGGACCTCAGGCTGACGGGCCATAGCACCCGTAGCACCCAGAGCAGACAGGCCGATAGCAAGACCAGCGCCGATAACACCAAGACCGTAACCGATAACTCCCACGATTCCTCCTTTGTCGTGCGTGTCTTATTTCACGCAGGATAACCTTTTTATAACTGCCGGGCTCCATGGGTACGGGCACCGGCGGTTTAACGAATTGCCTTACCATTAAGGCGCGAGCGGAAGACTACTCCTCCTCCGCGACCTCCTCTGCCTCGGAGACATACACGGCGGTAAGGACCGTGAAGACGTAAGCCTGGATGGCGCCGACCACAAGCTCGATCGCATAGATCAGGATGAGGATGGCAAGCCAGGCCAGCGAAGGCAGGGCGCCGACGGCGTGGGCCGCGGAAACCTGCTGAAGCAGCGGCTGCATGAACATGCTCGCCATGATGGCGAACGAGCCCATGACCACGTGTCCTGCGAACATGTTGCAGAACAGACGGACGGCAAGCGTGATGAGGCGCAGGAAGGTCGAGAAAAGCTCGACGACCCACACGAGCACGTTCATCGGGAAGCTCACGCCCTGCGGGGCGAGGCTCTTGATGTAGCCGATCACGCCGTGAGCCTTGCATCCGTAGTAGATGAAGTACACGAAGGCGAAGATGGCGAGCGCGGCGGTGGAGCCGATTGCACCGGTGCCGGGCTTCATTCCCGGGATCAGGCCGATCATGTTATTGATCAGGATGAACAGGAAAAGCGAGCACAGGAACGGGAAGTGCTTCTTCCAGTTCTCACCCACGACGCCCTTGCCGATATCGTTCTCGACGTACTCGATGATGTACTCGAAACCGTTGACGAAGAAGCCCTTGGGGACCAGGGTCTGCTTCTTCTTGAACACGGCCAGGACGATCAGGAGCACGATCGTGGAGACGATCAGCCAAAACGAGTACTGCGTGATGCCGCAGCTCAGATCGCCCACGACAGGGGTGGAGCTGAACTCGCTGACCAGATGATTAATCTCATCAGGCAGCTTTTCAAAAATTTCCACGACTTACCTTTCGACCTCATGAGGATCTCGTAGCGCCTTGGCGACGCGAACCGCGCAGGCGGCCATAAAGGCCACGAAGCCGATCGCCTCGCCCAGGAGGAACATGCGAAATGCCTCTCCGAACAACACAAACACAACCAAGGTAAAGACGAGCAGAGCGATTGCCGAGACCGCCAGACTCACCATACCCTTGAGCATGTCCGCATTCTGCTTATCGTCAAGAACCGGCTTGAGCGTAAAGACAAAGGGAAGGAAGGCAATCGCGCCCGCGATGGCACCTGCAACGATAGCGAGCAGATCGGCTATCTGAAACACTGGCGTCCTCACTTTCCTTTTTTATCGCCTCACAGGACAGTTCCCGCCAAACATTGGTGACTATTGTACGAGCCAATCGCTAAAGTACAACCGAAAAAGCATCGGTTAATACGCACCTGTTCGTTTTCTTAAGACCTTCTTTATGCCGCAGGTACGGTAATACGTTTTTCTCGAACCCTGCGGGGCAAAACGTCCATTAACTAAAGGTGCGCACAGGCGTCTTCTACTTGCCCGCGCGCACCATTTCTTCCTATTTGCAGCCGCGGCCGTCTTAGCCCAGCGACTAGAGCGTGCCGTAGATGCGATCGCCGGCGTCGCCCAGGCCGGGAACGATGTAGGCAGCCTCGTTGAGATGGTCGTCGATAGCACAGGTATAGATATGCACATCTGGGTCCTTCTCGGTCAGCGACTTGAGGCCCTCGGGGGCAGCGACGATGCACAGCATGCGGATGTCCTTGACACCGCGCTCGCGCAGGTAGCTGATGGCCATCTCGGCCGAACCGCCCGTGGCGAGCATGGGGTCGACGACCAGGCAGATGCGCTGGTCGATATCCTTGGGCATCTTGCAGTAATACTCGTGCGGCTCGTGGGTAACCTCGTCGCGCTCCATACCGATGTGGCCCACGCGAGCGGAGGGTACCAAGTCGAGGATGCCATCGACCATGCCAAGGCCTGCACGCAGAATGGGAACGATGGCGAGCTTTTTGCCGGCGAGCTGCTTAAACGTTGCGGTGGTGATGGGGGTCTCGACTTCGACGTCTTCCATGGGCAGGTCGCGCATGGCCTCGTAGCCGTCAAAAAGTGCGAGTTCGCGCACGAGCTGGCGGAACTGGTTGGTGCCGGTGTTTTTGTCGCGCAGAATCGACAGCTTATGCTGGACGAGCGGGTGATCGACAAGGGTCACACGGGACGTATCGTAGGTGACGGTCATGGGTTGATTGCCCCTTTCGTTGCGGCCGGAAGATGGCCTTGCTGACAAGGCGCATGGCGATGTTGTTGCCGCGCGCCGTGCATAAGTTTAGCGGTTTGTTGTATCGAGCAGCCCATCGCAGCCCTACTGTGCGGTACTGAGCGAGCGCTTGACTGCATCACGCCAGCCCGCAAGGTTTTGCTCGCGACGCTCGGCGGACATATGGGGAAGGAAGGTCCTAACGATCTGGGCATTTTGCTCCAGCTCTTCAAGGTCTTCCCAATAGCCGACAGCAAGACCCGCCAAGTACGCGGCACCGATTGCCGTGGTCTCCACCGTCTCGCATTGCAGCACGGGGATATCCAGCAGGTCGGCCTGGAATTGCATGATGAACTCGTTGCGTGAGGCGCCGCCATCGACGGACAGGCGCTCAATCGAAAGTCCCACGTCCTGCTCCATGGCGCGCAGCACGTCATAACTCTGGTAGGCCATGGACTCGCAGGCCGCACGCACAATGGTCGCGCGACTCGAGGCACCGGTCAGGCCGCACACGATACCGCGGGCACGCGGGTCCCACCAGGGAGCGCCCAGGCCAGCGAAGGCGGGGACGAAGTAGCAGCCCTCGTTGTCGTTGATCGAAGCGGCGAGTTGCGCGGACTCGCTCACACTCGAGATGATGCCCATGTTGTTGCGCAGCCAGTTCATGGTTGAGCCGGCGGCAAAGATAGAACCCTCGAGCGCATAGCTGATCTTGCCGTCCGCGGCGATACCGATCGTGGAGACCAGACCGTTCTTGGATTCGACGACCTCGTCGCCGGTGTTCATGAGCATAAAGCAACCCGTGCCATAGGTGTTTTTGGTCTGGCCGGGATGGAAGCAGCAGTGGCCGAACAGCGACGCCTGCTGATCGCCCGCCACGCCCATGATGGGCGGCATGTTGGTCATGATGTCGCTCGCGACGCGGCCGTAGTCGCCCGAGCTCCAACGAACCTCGGGCATCATGGAACGTGGAACGTCAAAGAGCGCCAGCAGGTCGTCGTCCCAATCGAGCGTATGGATATTAAAGAGCGCCGTGCGGCTGGCATTGGTGTAGTCGGTGGCAAAGACCTGACTGCCGGTGAGGTTGTAGATGAGCCAGGTATCGATGGTGCCGAACATGAGGTCGCCCGCCGCCGCGCTCTCACGCGCACCGTCGACGTTGTCGAGGATCCACTGCACCTTGGAAGCCGAGAAATACGGATCGAGCGTGAGTCCCGTGCGGGAGCGCACCAGCTCTTCTGCGCCCCGCTCGACCAGCTCGTCGATCAGAGGTGCGGTGCGACGGCATTGCCACACGATGGCGTTATAGATGGGTTGGCCGCTTATGCGGTCCCACACCACCGTGGTCTCGCGCTGGTTGGAGATACCGATGGCGGCGATGCGGTCAGAATGGATGCCGCTCTTAAACTGGACCTCCATCATCACGCCGATCTGGCTGGCAAGCACCTCCATGGGGTCTTGCTCTATCCAACCGGGACGCGGGAAGCTGGTTTTGACGCTACGACGTGCCTGCGCGACGATGCAGCCGTACTCGTCGACGATGGTCGCAAGTACCGAGGTGGTGCCGCAGTCGAGCGCCATGATGTAGGAACCGCCAAAGTTAAACGAGGCATCTTCCATGCCCAGGCTGCCCAGATTCAACGACATCGCTTACACCTTTCTATTGCATCGGGTCGGACAGGACCCGTTCGATCTCTGATGCGGGAAGTGCGCCTTGGCGCAGGATCTGGAGCCCGCCGTGCTGGAACGACACGATGGTCGAGGCGTCGCGACACGGGGTCTCGCCGGCGTCGACGGCAACATCGACCCCCTCCAGGATGCGCTCCTCCACCGTGACAAAACTTGCCGGCGCGGGCGCGCCATGCGTGTTGGCGCTGGTGCAGGCAAGAGGGCTGCCGCAGGCGCGGATGAGCGCTTGCACCACGGGCGAGGCCGAAGCGCGAAGTGCCACCGTGTCGTCGGCGGCGCGCATAAAGGTCGGCACGCAGGGGGCCGCCTTGACCACGATAGTCAGGGCTCCCGGCCAGCATCGTCGCGCGAGTACGCGAGCCTCTTCGGGGATATCCACGCCATAGCGGTCGAGTGCTTCGGCATTATCAACCAGCCAGGCGACCGTTTGGGTGAGCTTGCGCTGCTTGAGGGTAAAGATGCGGCGGTAGCCGGTACCGAGCGCAGGGACCGCGGCGCCATTGACGACAGCCTGCGGATCGCGCGGCCACGATGGGAATTCGCTTGTATCTTGGGGTACGGCGTCCGAGAAGGCGTTGACTGCCACGGCGACACCGTAGACGGTCTCGGTCGGGATCAAGGCCAGGCCGCCGCAGCCGAGCACCTCGGCCGTGCGCTCGACGGCGAGCCGATGCGGCTCGCGCGTTCCCTCGTATACCCGATAGACCGTCTGCATGTGTATGCCAGCCCCTTACGCTCTGGTGAAAGTTTGTTTACTGAGGGGCATTCTCGCACGAAACATTCAGCCTATTTGCCCAGAGCGCATGTTGGTTTGGCGAGCGGCTCTAGTAGTCGGTGAAAGTGAGGGGGTTATTGGACTGCGACGAACTTCTTTGGCCTGCCGGCGTGGCATCTTTGGGCGGCGTAGCGCTCGATGCTGTCTATCGTTATCATCCGACGGCCGTCGACGAGTTCAACATCGAGTTTTCCGGCTTTGACCAGCGCGGTAATCCGCGGAGCGGAGACTTTGAGGTCCAGCGCTGCATCTTTAAATGTTCGGCACGCCGCTTCCCGAGCGTCCTCGTGGTCGATTTCGACTGAAAGGGCCACGACCTCGGCCGAGCGTTCGTACCCTGCCGGAGTCAAACCGTTGTTGAGGTCGTCGGCCAAAAACGCCATCAGCGCCTCGGTGGCATGGGTAATCGCTTCTTCGCGCGTATCGCCATCGGCAAAGGCGCCGGGAAGCTGCGGGAAGCTGGCGCAGTAACCGTCGTCTTCTTTTATGAGAACGCAGTCATAGGTAAATCGCTGCCTCATTTTGCCTCCAACTACCATCCAGCTTGGCGACGAATACTTGCCCACGTGCCCTTCTTTGGTCGATCACCACCAGAGCCGTTCACGGTGACAACACGATCGCCAGAAACATACTTAGCATGACTACCGACTTGCGCGACCTTCACGAATCCATCGTGCTTGAGTAGGGCAATGATTTCCCGAAAGGTAGGAGGTTGCATGGGCCGACCTCTTTCAGCCGTCCTAATTATAAACTACTTTATAATTTTTGCTAACCAGTTAATAAATATTACTGGCGCTGTTTGGGCTCGGTGACGATGGCTCGGACGATGCGGGGGCGATCGGTGAGGTCGCGGACGATGCACACGTCCGACAGACCCGCTTGACGACAGAGCTCGGCCGCGGCATCGAGGGCGCCCTCGTAGAGCTCGCAGGCAAACAGGCCGCCGGCGCGCAACATGTAGGGCGCCGCATTGAGCAGGCGGCGGAAGATATCGAGGCCGTCGGCGCCGCCCTCAAGCGCCAGGTCGGGCTCGAAGTCCTTGACCTCATGCGGCAGTGAGCGCATGACGTCGGTCGGAATGTAGGGCGGATTGGAGACAAGCACATCAAAGGTACCCCACTCTTCGCGGGGAATGGAACTCACCAGGTTGGTGAGGCTAAAGACGACCTCATCGGATGTGAGACCGAGCGCGTCGCGGTTTTTGGTGGCCAGATCGATAGCGCGCGGCTCGATATCGGTGGCGGTGCAGGTAACGTGGCCGCGGCGCTCCCAGGCAAGGGAGAGCGAGATGCAGCCCGTGCCGCAGCCGACCTCGAGAACGCGGGCGATGCGGGGCTCGGCTGGGGCAGGCGAAGCGGCATCCTGAGCTGAAGCCGTCTCCTGGTCGGCACCCTCGATGGCGATGCCGTATTCGTCGAGCTCGGACTCGGCGGCTTCCGCGACTTCGGCTTCTGCTGCCTGCGCGGCGGCTTCCTCGGCCTCGCGGTCGGCCAGCTCCTCGGCATAGGCACGGCTGCCGAGCACGTCGCTGCCTAGCGCCGCCTCATCGGCGGCCGTCAGGTTAGCGGCACGGCGCTCGACAGTCGCGCGCTCGTCGGCCAGCGCCGCCTCGGCTTTGCGGGCCTCTTCGACCTCATCGTTCCAAGGCAGCTCAACACGCTGACGGGCAGCAGCCTCGGGGCTCAGCACCTCGGCATCCAGATAATTGAGGACTTCCTCGACGAGCATCTCGGTTTCGGGGCGCGGAATGAGCACACCGGGGGCGCACGCGACGTCGATCATGCGAAACTGCGTGCTGCCGGTGATGTACTGTAGCGGCTCGCCTTTGGCGCGACGAACGACGGCCGCATGCATGGTCTCGAGCTGGGCCGCGTTAAGCGTCTCGTCCATACGCATATATAGGTCAATGCGCGCCAGGCCCGTGGCGGCGCACAGCAGCCACTCGGCAGAAAGACGGGGGTGCTCCTCGCCGCGCTCGGCCAGGTACTCCTTGGTCCACTCGAGACAACGCTTGATGGTCCAGATCTCGTTTGCCATGGGGCCCTCCCCTCTTAAGCGCCGGACGGCGCGCGAATGTCGGAGCAGATTGTACGCGAGGCCAGCGCATGGCAAGGGGCGATTGAAGGCGATTATCGAGAATCAGCCCAGAATTTTGCTTGGAACCTGCCTAAAATGTTCATTCGTCGACGTCTAAATCTGCATTCGTCAAGCTTTTGGCAAGGTTGCCCAAAACTGACCAATACCTAACCAAGAACTTGCCACATCGCTTGACGCACGACCCATCAAAAATCGCCCCGCGACTTCTTGAACGATTTTTCGAGCAATATTATCAATAGCAGATGAAGGCTGTTAATTACTTTGAGCAGGTAGGCAGCTTAATTTCTAACAAAGCAGATTAAATAAACTCGAAAAGTAATTTACCCAACCTAGTCATTTAAGAACGTCCCCAATGACTAAAATGCCATCACAGCCGACTGAATAAAATATCAAGGCAATGTCCCCAATGACTCCCTACGGATCATTTGACAACCAAGAAAACGCCGATGTTTTGGCAATGCCAGCGAGCGACGTCCAGAGCGAACAAGTTGGCATGAAAAAGGCAAGGCATAGACCTTCTGGTCATGCCTTGCCTTTTGAATGACAAATTGTCGCTCTGGGCGGCGCGCAGCGTCGAGCCGTTACGCGGTTTGGCAAAACCGCGTAACCCACTACACAGCCTGTGCCAGCTTCTCGGCACGCTCGGCGGCGGCGAGTGCCTCGATGACGGTGCCGAGCTGATCGCCCAGGAGGACGCCGTTGTAGGTGGAGTTGAAGCCGATACGGTGATCGGTCACGCGGTCCTGGGGCTGATTGTAGGTACGAATCTTCTCGGAACGATTGCCGTGGCCGATCTGGCTTTGACGCTCGGCACCGAGCTCTGCCTGCTGCTTCTCGAGCTCCATCTCGTACAGGCGGGCGCGCAGCATCTGCATGCAGACCTCGCGGTTCTGGATCTGGGAGCGCTGTTCCTGCGACTGCACCACGGTGTTGGTGGGCAGGTGGGTGATGCGCACGGCGGAGTAGGTGGTGTTAACGCACTGACCGCCAGGGCCGGAGGCGCAGTAGGTATCGATGCGCAGGTCGGACTGGTTGATCTGGACGTCGATTTCCTCGGCCTCGGGAAGTACGGCGACGGTAGCCGTGGAGGTCTGGATGCGGCCCTGGGACTCGGTCTTGGGGACGCGCTGGACGCGGTGCACGCCGGACTCGAACTTCATGACGGAGTAGACGCGGTCGCCCTCGACCTTGAACTCGATGGACTTAAAGCCGCCGGCCTCGCTGGGGCTGGAATCGAGCACGGTGGTCTTCCAGCCGCGCGACTCGCAGAAGCGCTGGTACATCTTGTACAGGTCGCCGGCAAAGATGGCCGCCTCGTCGCCACCGGCGGCGGAGCGAATCTCGACGATGGTGTTCTTGTCGTCGTTGGGGTCGCTCGGGATGAGCATGTACTTGATGTCTTCCTCGAGCTGGGGGAGCTTGGCCTCGTTTTCGGAGATGTCCATCTGGAGCATCTCCTTCTCATCGGCATCGGTGGTATCGTGCAGCATTTCCTTGGCCGCCTCGATGTCATCGAGCGCGCCGATGTACTCGCGCGAGGCGGCAATGAGGTCAGACTGGTGCGCGTACTCCTTGTTGAGACGCGTGAACTCCTTAATATCGGAGGCGACGGCCGGGTCGGAGAGCTTCTTCTCGAGCTCCTCGTAGGCCTTGATGATCTTTTCGAGCTTGTCGCGCATGGCGGGACTCCTTTATATGCGTGAAGGTGAAAATCGGCAGAGTTGATGGGGCGCACGGCGCCACTGCGGGGGTAAGCCCGGCTAGAACATGTCGATCTTCAGATACATGCGCATCCCTTCGCGTATGGGGTACATAGTTGCGGTCTAACCCATACATGATAGCGTGCGCAGGCAAACCTGCATATAACCCGCACGGAATGATTGGTGCAAACAAACCTGACCCCATTGCACCAAGGGCTTGCTTTTTGGCTAGAGCGTTTGGAGTAGAGCGACGAGGAAGCGAATGCCCTGGAGGTAGGCGCGGCGGGTGATGCGCTCGTTGGTGCCATGGACGCCGCGATCACACTCGTCGTCATCAACCACAAAGGCCGAGAAGCGAATGCACTCAGGGCAAATGTGTTGGTAGTTGGCGGCGTCGGTCGCACCGATCACGGTCGAGGGCACAATTGCCACTGGCTCGAATGATCCGTTTTCCTCCGTCCCCTTTGGATCACGGAAATAGCGGGCGGCGATGGAGCGAACCGCCTCGAGACCGGGACCACCGATGCGCGGGGACGGCGAGGGTTCGGAGCTGCCGGGGCCCAGCTCCACTTCGACACGACCGGCAAGGTCCGCCCCGGCAACCGCATCACGGCATCGCGCCACAACGTCGGCCACGCTCGTGCCCTCGAGCATGCGGAAGTTGATATTAGCCCACATATCCTGCGGCATTACGTTGGCGCCGGTGCTGCCGCCCTCGATCTGCGTGGGCGCGCAGGTGGTCGTCACGAGCGGGTAGAGCTTCTTGCTGGCGAGGCACTCGCGCACGATGGTGTCCTTGTTGGAGGCAATCTCGTCGGCCGTGTAGAGCCCCAACTCGACGAGCTGGGCGGCAAGCAAGTCGGTCACGCGCGTCGGCCACTCGATATCGCAGATTGCGGTGATGGCGCGGCTGAGCACCTCGAGCGACGTGCCGCCGTAGGGGTTAGAAGAATGTCCACCCTCACTCTTCGTCTTGAGCACGATATCGGCATAGCCCTTCTCCGCGAGGTCGGCGTGCATGAGCCAACCCTCGCACGCGCTGTACTCGGCAGCCGGAACGATGCGGTAGTCGCCCTCGTCGATCAGGTACTCAAGCTCAATGCCGCGCTCCTCGAGCGCGCGGCCAATGGTGCCTGCACCGTACTGCGCGGTTTCCTCGTCCTGGCCAAAGGCCAGGAGCAGCGTGCGCTCGTGCTGCCAACCGTGCGCCAGCGCATACTCGACAGCCTCGAGAATGCCTGCGACCTGGTCCTTCATGTCGATCGCGCCGCGGCCCCAGATGTAGGTGTCGTCCACGCGCCCGCTAAAGGGGGCATGCGTCCAGTCAGCCTCGGTGCCGGGTACCACGGGAACCACGTCCATGTGGCCCATGAGCATAATGGGCTTGAGGGCAGGGTCGGAACCGCCAAGCGTCACCAATAGCGAATGGTCGATAAGCTCGACCTTACCCGCCGTAAATACGTGCGGCCAAGCCTGCTGCATATACGCGCGCAGGTCGTCGAACGGCTGCCAGTCCACCGCCTCGGCATCCATACTCGAGATGGTCGGAAACGACAGCACGCGACCCAAGCGCTCGCACGCGCCAGCCTCGTCTATATCGGCAAAATCATCCTCATGCGCAAAGAAGCGCCAAACCTCGGCCATGACATCCTTTCGATTGTGATGACGAGGGCCGCCCCACCGGAGCGGCCCTGCCACATAAGCGTTTGCGGTCGGTTATTTGTCCTCGAGATAACGCGAGAGGAACTCGCGAGTGCGCTGGTGCTTGGGGTTGCCGAAGAGCTCGGCCGGCGCGGCGTCCTCGAGCACCACGCCCTTGTCCATAAAGACCACGCGGTCGGACACCGTGCGGGCAAAAGCCATCTCGTGCGTGACGACGACCATGGTCATGCCTGCGGCAGCGAGCTTGCGCATGACCTCGAGCACTTCTCCCACGATCTCGGGGTCGAGCGCGGAGGTCGGCTCGTCGAACAGCATGATCTGCGGATTCATGCACAGGGCACGAGCGATGGCCACGCGCTGTTTTTGACCACCGGACAGGCGGCCCACGGCGGCGTGCGCGAACTTCTCGAGTCCCACGCTGGTCAGGTGCTCCATCGCGGCCTTCTCGGCCTCGGCCTTGCTCATCTTTTTGAGCGTGACGGGCGCGAGCGTGCAGTTGTCGAGCACATCCATGTTGTTGAACAAGTTAAAGCCCTGGAACACCATGCCGATGTCCTCGCGGAGTTTATTGATATTGCAGCGCTCGGCCGTAAGGTCCTGGCCGTGGAACCAGATGTGGCCCGCGTCCGGGGTCTCGAGCAGATTGAGGCAGCGCAGGAAGGTCGACTTGCCCGAGCCCGAGGCGCCGATAATGGTGACGACCTCGCCGGGGTTAACGGACAGGTCGATGCCCTTGAGTACCTCGAGCGAGCCGAAGCTCTTGCGCAGGCCCTCGACGCGGATGAGCGGCTCATTGGTCTGTGCGGCGGCCGCAACGCCGGTAGTGGCGGTATCTGCCATGATGATTCTCCTCGTCTTAAGCCTAGTTAGAGCTGGGCAGCGTGGCCGGAGCCTCGGCACCGAGCTTTTTGCCAAAGGCTTCGAGCAGGCGGCTCGCCACGAGCGTCAGGATCAGGTAGACCACGAGCGCCACGCAGTAGACCTCCATCTGGCGGTAGTACACGCCGGCGACCGTGGTAGTAGCGTACATAAGGTCGAACACGCCGATGACCGAGAGCACCGACGAATCCTTGATGTTGATGATGAGCTCGTTGGTGAGCGCCGGAATCGCATTTTTAATGCCCTGGGGGAACACGACTTTGCGCATGGCCTGCCACTGCGACAGGCCCAGCGATCGCGCCGCCTCGGCTTGGCCGGGATCGATGGACTCGATGCCGCCGCGCAGGACCTCCATCATGTAGGCGGTGGAGTTGAGCGAGATGGTGACGAGGCCGGCGGTGAAGGTACTCCAGATCTGGTTGGCCTGGGCGGTCTCGAAGCCCATGCCGCGCAAAACGGTGAAGCCCGCGTAATAGATGAGCAGACCCTGGACCATCATGGGCGTGCCGCGCACGATGGTGGAGTAGACGGTCGCAAAGCCGCGGCCGATACTCTTAAAGAAGCGCACCAGGTCGTTATCCACGCGGTCGAACGTCTGAATACGCAGGAACACAAAGAGCAGTGCCAGGAAGAATGCGATGACAGTGCCGAAGGTCGCAAGCGCGATGGTGATCTCGATACCGCGAATGAAGAAGTCCCCGCTCTTGTAGGTCATGTAGACCAGGCTCGACAAAAAGTCGCTGGGGTTGGAATCCGAGACAATGCTCACCTGCACCAGATCGATAAACGACATGACGCAGCGGTCGATAAAGAAAACTGCCGCGATGGCGACCACGACGTAGCTGCCCAGGCGTGCTCCACGACGGAAACGCTCGGATGCGAACGGCGACGTTTCGCGATAGTCGCTCCAGTGCATAAGCTTGGTGACCAGCGCCGCCGCCGACACGACGAGCCAGGCCCAAAGAATCGCCCAAAGGCAATCCTGGAAGATACCGGTGGGGGCTAAGAAGCTCAGCGGTGTGGGGTTGCGCTGGCTAAACGCCAGGCCGAGCGCCGCGATAACGCTCGTGCCCAGGTACACATAACGGTGGTCGGCCTTGATAAAGGAGGCCAGGCGATTAATGGTTTTCATGCTGCCTCCCTATGCCGGCTGACGGTCGAGGCACGCGTCCCACATTTGGTCGCGCTCCTCTTGGCTAATGCCCTTGAGTGTCTTGTCGATGAGCTTAAGCAGTTTGTCCGAGCCCTTGCGGCAACCGACATTTGCCGCGACCTCCTGCTTAAAGCCCTCGCCCTCGGCAAAATGGATGGGGACGATACCGGGATTTTGGGCCATATAGCCCTTCTCATTCTCGGTGTTGTAGGTCACGGCGTCGCACGTGCCCTGCAGCAGGTTCGAAAACACCGTGGGGACGGAGTCGACCGGGTTCTTGTGCACAACGCCCGGGATTTCGTCGATGACGGTATCGAGCATGGTGTCCTTTTGGCCGAGCACCGTAGCGCCGCTAAAGTCGCTGAGCTTGGTCGCGTTTTGGTAGGGCGAGCCCTCTTTTACGAACAGGCCAAAGTAGCCAATGAAGTACGGATCGGAAAAGCCGACGGACTCCTCGCGCTCGGGCGTGGCGCTCATACCGGCGATGATGAGGTCGATTTGGCCGTTGTTGAGCGAATCGATAAGACCCGAGAAGCTCTGCTTGACGGCAACGGGCTCGCCGCCGAGGGCCTTGCAGACGATCTTGGCGATCTGCACGTCGTAGCCATCGGCATAGGCGCCCTGCACGTTGTCGATGGGGATGGTGTACTCGCTGGCTTCGGAGACCTGCCAGTTGTACGGGGCGTAGGCCGCCTCCATGCCAATGCGGATCTTATCCTTGCCGATAACGGAATCGGACAGGTCGTCGCGACCGCCACCCGTCGTGGGCTGAACTACTTCCAGCGTGGAGGGGCGCTGGCAACCGGCAAGTGCGCCGACGACGGCAGTAGCGCTCGCAGCGAGAGCGCTACCCAAAAAGATGCGACGGCTGCATACCGGCTGTGGATGCGCGTCGCGTTGATGGGGAGAATGCATAATCTGCCTTCCCTGTTGAATCGTATGCTGACGACTTAACAGGATACCGCTCAGCGCTACCTCCAGCAAATGCATATATAAATGCATATATACAAGTTTACGAACTGAAAACGATTGATAGTCGTTGGGGACGTTCTTAAACGACTAGTCAAACAAGAACGTCCCCAACGACTAGGCATGAAAAAGGCAAGGCATAAACCTTCTGGTCATGCCTTGCCTTTTGAATGACAAATTGTCGCCCTGGGCGGCGCGCAGCGTCGACCGGCCCGCCGTTCATTAGAACGGCGGAACCTCTAGAGCAGGGTGACGCTAAAGCTACGTTTATCGGTAGCGCCGGGAGCCAAGGTGATGGTGTTGACCTTGTGCTCAAAGACGTCGTCCTCGGTGTCCATGGTGGTGTGACCGGTCCAGGGCTCGAGCGCCACAAACGGGGCGTCGTTGGCGGCAGACCACACGCCAATGTACTTAAAGCCCTCAAAGTCGATCTTGACGCCGTGGCCCGACTTGCGGCCGCGCAGCGTGAGCGTGGAGCCCGGGGTATCAGTGAACATGATGGCGTCGTTATCGAAGCTGCGGTGCGTGATGGGCAGCACGTCCGAGTTATCGGGAGCCTTGTAACTGCCCTCGAACGTCATAAGACCGTCGGGCGTGATGATGGGAGCCTCATTAGTCCAAGCCTCGGTAAACGCCAGCTCGTAATCCTCGAATGCCTCGTCCTCGGCACCGGGAGCCGGTACGTTAAACGCGGGGTGGCCGCCCACCGAGAACGGCAGGTCCACGTCGCCGGTATTGGTGACGGCAAAGGTCTGGGTAAGTGTGGCGTCACCAGTCAGGGCATAGGTCATGTTGAGCTTAAAGTGGAACGGGAACGCCTTGAGCGACTCGGGCGTGTCGGTGATCTCGTACGTTACCGAGGAGCCGTCCTCCGAAACCTCGACCAGCTTGTGTTCGACGATGCGCGCGAGTCCGTGGCGCGGCATCTCGCAGGTGCCGGCCGCAGACGTCGCCGTGTTGTTGCGCAGCGAGCCCACAATAGGGAACAGGATGGGCGCGTGCTTGCCCCAAAAGACCGGGTCGCCCTGCCACAGATACTCGTTGCCGTTGAGGGCAAGGCTCGTGAGCTGGGCGCCCATGGAATCGATGGCCGCGGTGAGGCCGCCGCGCTTGATGGTAGTGACGGTAGACATGCTACTTCCTCCAAAAAAAAACAATAGTGTCGAGGGCTATTTTCCCACTCTTGGCGGCGGGACGGGACAGCAGGCGATTATTGAGTAGTCATAGCGGAATGAGCGGCGAGCACCTACTGGGTATCCACGTAAAGGTCGAACCCGCCCTGCGGTGTGGTGTCGACCGTGTCGGGCGCCTGTGAGTTAAAACTCACGGGGACCATGCGCTTTGAGGCACGGAAGCGCGTGCCGTCGGTGGCGACGGGCGGCTCGTCGACCGTGAGCTCGTAGTCGCCGGGCTTAAGCTCGATGCCGTCGCCAGCGGAGTTGACATATTGATACTCGTCAATCGCCTGCCCCCTGAGTGTGCGGCCCACGATATGGATGAGCATCTGGCTGTCGCCGCGGGCGGTGTCCCACGTCGCGCCGTCCTTGACCTCGACCGACACATGCACCGAACGCGTGCGGCTGAGCGATTGCTCGACAGACATCTCGACCTTGGCAGCATCTTTGCGCTGTTGCTCCACATGGCTCCAGACATTTCCGATCGCCGAGCAAGCGATGACGCCGGCCATGAAGGCGATGAGGATGGGACCGAGTGGTGAGCGGCGGCCCGCGTCTTCCTCGCGAGCCAGGTCTGGGCGATGCGTGGGCGCAGGCGCCTGGGCGCCTTGCGCGGGCACGTCGAGAATGCTGAAGGATGCCGTGCTGCCGGGGTCGATGTTATGGCGCGGTTGTGGGGTCTTGGCCGGCGAGATGGACATGTCGGCCGGCTCACCGAGTGTGGCCGTGGCATCGGCCTTAGCCTCATCGGCCTCGGCTTGGGCCCAAGCCTGCTCAAAGGTCAGGGGCTCGGCGGCATCGGAGGCGGCATCAGGCTCGACAGCGGCATCGTTGCCGGTCTCGTCCTCGTCGCTCGACACGTCACGCGACGCGGGCTCGTCCCACTCCTCGTCCGGAGCCTCGCCCTCGCTATACCACCATTCAAAGTTATCGATATCCATACGGGGCGCCCCTTAGGCCTCGCAAATAAACACTCGCTAGTCTTATACCCCCAGACGGCACCGAAGCTCACCCGCGCCGGACACGAAAACCGTCACAACATTCGACGTTTTTCCTCGTTTGCGAGATTTTCATCGAATGTTGTGACGGTTTAGGCGGCAGCCACGCCGCGAATGTGACAAAGAGACTGTCCCTTTGTCACATTCTGTTAGAGTTGCAGGGATTGAATCCCGCTTATTCACGCGACATTGGAGTGACAACCTTGACCGCCGCAACCACGCCAAAAAGTAAGTCAACCGCCGCCGCGCTCTCCCCCGCGCGCACCAATCTTTGCCTGGCGCTGCTCGTGCTGTTGGGATTCTCGCTCGGCTGCTCCGAGTTCGTGGTCATCGGCATCGAAAGCGACCTAGCGACGGAACTCGGCGTATCGCTTGCCACCGCAGGCCAACTTATTAGCGTGTTCGCACTGATCTACGCTATCTCGACGCCGGTGCTCGCGCTCAGTACGGGGCGTTTTCGCCGCTACCAGCTGCTCGTGTGCTACAGCATCGTCTTTGTGCTCGGCAACCTGATCATGGCGTTGGCGCCCAACTTCCAGGTGCTGTTCATCTCGCGCATCATCCTGGGCTCCGTCTCGGGCGCGCTGCTCGCCGTGGGCGTGACGTACATCCCCGAGCTGCTGTCCCCGCAGCAAACTTCGCTTGCCATCTCGGTGGTATATGGTGCGTTTTCCGTGGCAATGGTCTTTGTAACCTCGATTGGCAAGTTTGTGGCCGACACGCTCGACTGGCACGTGGCCATGTACGGCACGCTGACCTTTGCCGTTTTGATCTGCAGCGCGCTCGTGGCGTTTATGCCTCGCGCCGGGCAGACCGATGAGCCCGCCACCTTCCGCGAGCAGGCGGGGCTACTACGCGAGCCGAGTATCATTACCGGCATGTTCATCTTCTTGTTTGGCGTGGGCTCGGTCTATGTGTTCTACGGCTACGTGACGCCTTATCTTGAGCAGGTGCTGGGCATGGGCACGGTCGAAGCCAGCACCACGCTCATGGCCTATGGCGTGTTCTGCCTGATCTCGAACATCCTGGGCGGGTGGATCGATGCGCGCTTTGGCATGAAGGCGCTGCTTGTGACGTTTGTGCTGCAGGCTGCGGCGTTACTCGGGCTGTTTGCTTTGGGCGGCACCATGCCGCTCGCGCTGGTCTTTGTCTTTAGCTTGGCGCTGCTCATGTACCTGTTCTCGGTGTCGTGCATCACACACTTTATGGATGTGGCACGCAGCCGCCACCCCAAGTCGATGGTACTCGCAAGTTCGGTTGAGCCCATGGCGTTTAACGTCGGCATCTCGTTTGGCACCGCAGTGGGCGGCGCCGTGGTAAGCGGAGTTGGCATTGCATATGTAGGCGCGGTCGGTGCCGTGTTCTCGCTTGTGGCCTGGGCGCTCACGCTGGTGACGATTAAGTTGGCTCGCTGGGAGCGCCGTCGTCAATCAGCACAGCCCCGGATGCAGGCATAGGGGCGAACATAGCCCAAGGTGGCGAGCAACCGGTGAAAACCGTCCCATACGAGTAGTGTTTATCCGCCTGCAAGCTCCAGCAGTGCAATTTCGTGTACTTCAGATACACACTTTTCTACTATTTCGTGTATTCCAAGTACATGAAATCGTACTAAACTATGTATCTGAAGTACACGAAATTGGAAAGGCGGCCCCATGCGCAGATCAATCGAATCCGTTATCGAATCATGGGCGACAAAGGACGCGTCGCGCCCCCTCCTCATCCGTGGTGCGCGACGCGTAGGCAAAACGTACGTTGCCGAGGAAATCGGCAGACGAATCGCCGGCGATGCGTTTGTCAAACTCGACTTTCAGACCGATCTTGAGCTGATCGCTCCGCTGTTCGACTGTCCCACCGACGACGTTGACGCCATCGTGGCGCGAATCTCAGACTATAAACGCACCCCCATTCGCAAAGAAACCGCCTTCATCCTGTTTGACGAGGTGCAGCTCTGCGAACGGGCGCTCAACTCGCTTCGCTTTTTTTCGGGTTCGGGCTGGCGCATATGCGCGACCGGCAGTCAGCTCGGCGTCGCCACGCGCAAGCGCAAGTTGCCTTTTCCCAGCGGCGTTCGTCAAGAGACCATGCATCCTATGTCGTTCGAGGAGTTTCTCTGGGCGCTCGACGAGGAGCAGATGGCCAATGCCATTCGTACCCACGCCGGCACGCTCGAGACCTACGCCGCGCACCAAGCCGCGCTCAGCCTGTTTCATCGATACCAGATCGTGGGCGGCATGCCCGCCGCCGTCAACGCATATCGCAAGACGTTATCCATCGAGGATGCGCGCGTCGAGCAGCGCGAAATCGACGAGACCTATACCGCCGATATGACCGACCCCGAAAACGGGATCAGCGGCGTGGCGGCGCGCAAGGTCTGGCGCTCCATTCCGTCCCAGCTGCTGAGATCGTCCACAAAAAAATTCAAGTACTCCGAGGTCGAACGCGGAGGCCGTCGCGCCAAGCTTATCGAGCCGCTCGACTGGCTCGAAGGCGCCGGCATCATATCGGTCAACAACCTGACCGAAGGCATCGAGCCTCCCCTCGTTCCCTTCGACGACGAAGATGGAAGTTTCTTTAAGGTCTATCTTCTCGATACCGGCCTCATGTTCTACAAACTCGGCATCAACCCGCGGCTCTGGCTCGACCTCAAAGAGGATTCCGCCATAGCGCTATCTTCCGACTTCCGAGGCGCCCTGGCGGAAAACTCGGTCATGCAAGCATTTTCGGGCAATAGCTTGCAGACGTATTACTGGGTGCCGCCGTCGTCTTGGAAGACGACCGGCGAGCTCGATTTTTTACTTCAGACCGACCGTATGGAAATTGTGCCCGTCGAAGTAAAGTCCGCACGTAACGTGCGCGCGAGAACCCTCGGGTCGTTTATGGACAAAGCCCGATCGCCATATGCCTACATTTTGTCCGAGAACAATTTTTCCCGCAGCGAAACCGATGACGGGCGCGAGCTGCGCCACCTCCCCTTGTACGCAGCGGGCTTAATTGGAGCAAACTGCCTCAAGAGCAGTCTGTAAGCCCTGCGCGACCGCCTAGAAAGGAAGCCGCTCATGCAACGCATTCTTTTTATCTGCTATGGAAATATCTGTCGCTCGACGATGGCTGAGTCCGTGTTTACCGAGCTGGTGCGGCGCGTTGGGCGCGCGGGCGAGTTTGTCATTGACTCCGCTGCGACCTCAACTGAGGAGATCGGCAACCCGCCGCATCATGGCACGGTCGCCAAGCTGCGTGAAGTCGGGATTCCCGTCGTTGCGCACCGTGCCCGCCAGGTGCGTCGCGCGGAGTATGGCGACTGGGACCACATTGTCTATATGGACGACGAGAACGCCCGCGCCCTGTACCGAATTTTTGGGAAGGACCCCGATGGCAAGATCTCGCGCCTGCTCGATTGGACCGATCGCCCCGGCGACGTGGCCGACCCCTGGTACACCGGCAATTTCGACGCCACCTACCGCGATGTACTCGCCGGTTGCACCGCCATGCTCGAGCAGCTGTAGGCGCTCGGGCGGCGCGGGCACACGGGCCACGCCATCGGCATAAAACGAGCGTGGATTTTCTCCCACTTTGAGCGTTCGAGTGCGCTCTAAACGGGAGAAAATCCACGCTCGTTATCTCGGTGGGAGAAAATCCACACTCATGAATGTGACAAAGGGACTGTCCCTTTGCCACATCCGGGACCGGCCCTAGACCGGCTTGACCTCCAGCTTTATCCCCTCGGCGCAGGAGTCGCCCAAAACATCCGAAAGGGCCCAGGTCGCATATAGCGGCAAATAGAGAACCGCTCCGTTGCGCTCAACGTTGCCTCTCGAGAAAACAATCCCGAGCCTTACGCCATATTCAGCCGTATCAAGCACATGACCGAGCGCAGCGTGCGCGTGGTAATAGGAGCCCGATTTAACCTCGATCGGAACAGCCGTCCCATCCGGTCCGTCGACCACAAAGTCCACTTCACCGCGCTTTTTTGTCTGATAGTAGTAAAGCTGGCGATTTTGGGCAGCCAGCTGCTGGGCCACCACGTTTTCGTAAATGCCGCCCAGATTGGGCTCCTTGCTATCAAGATACGCCGCTTGGGCGACTCCAACGGGGTAGCGCGCCATCAACATGCCCGTATCCGATTGGTATAGCTTGAACTGCGATGGCCGTGCCGTCTTGAGCAGGGGCGACTTTGGCTCGGTTACGATATCGGCTTTGAGAGCAACGCCGGCATCGACAAGCCAGACAAAATCTCGCTGGTACTTCTCATAATGCGCCTTGGGGTCAATGGAATTGAGCACGAAACGCTTGTGTTCGCCCTCAAGCATAATGGGGAGCTGATCGTAGATGCTCTGCACCTGAAGGGCACGCCCGCTTGCATACTTGGAAATATCCCGTCGGTACTGTTCGTTGAGCTCTGACTGTAGCTGACGAACAGAGGCAAGGTCGCCCTGCGTGTCAAGGAAACGCTGCACGACCTCCGGCATTCCGCCGACAACGGTATAGGTCCTGAAGTTTGCCATCATCGCGTCATGAATGTAATCAGGAATGGGCCTCTCGCTGATACACGCGTTACGTATCGTTTGGCGAGCCCCCTCGCTCACCCCGGTTGCCCAGCAAAACTCCTCAAAATCGAGCGGGAACATCCTAAGCTCGTGGACATACCCCACGGGATAGGACCTGACGCCCTTGAACTGAGTCCCGAGCATTGACCCCGAAAACGCCCAGCGGCACCTCCCGTCCTCAACAAGGAACTTTGCCATCGTCATGATGTCGGGGGCCTCTTGGACCTCATCGATAAACACGAGCGTTTTGCCTGGTGCAATCGACTTTCCCGAAAGAAGCGTCACCCTGCTGATGAAATCATCGGCATCCCGCGCCTCGAGAAGAGCATCTTTTGCCTGGCGATTTTCCATGAGGTTAAGCTCGATGTAGGTTGCATGGTTGGCTTTGCCAAATGCGCGAATCGAATAGCTTTTGCCAATCTGGCGAGAACCCGTAATGAATAAGGCCTTTTGCTCGGCAGACTTCAGCCAACGCTCCAGCTCTACCGCTATTTTCCTGCGCAGCATAGGCTCTCCCCTCAGTGTCATCAAATTAAATGCAAAGTTTTATACGCTTGATTATCGATGAAACGCAAAATTTTTAGAACCTAAAATCGGATGAAATGCAGAGATTTGAGATTACAAGCATAATAGAAGAGGCACCACCGGCGAATGTGACAAAAGAACTGTCCCTTTGTCACATTGCGCTCGACTACTCGTCGACGATCTCGGCAAGCCAGACGTTCAGCGTATCGACCTCGGGACAGCAGAACTTTGCCGTACCAGGCTCGTTGCCGGGCACGGTTCCGCCATAGCGCAGGATATCGATATAGGGAAAGCCCACATGGCAGGCCATGGCACACATCTTGCCGCGGTCGCGGTCAAAGTCGAAGACGTCGCCCGGCTTGTGACCATGGTGGCAGCGGCACGCACCCAGCTGGTCCACGCAGCTCACGCGGATACGCGGACGCTTGCCACGCGGCGCGCCGAGCGGCTTGCCCCCGCCCGCAGGCTTGGCGCCGCCCTCGCCAGCATTACTCATGGTCAATCACGTCCAGGCAGGCCTCGATGGGAAGGCCAGCCGACTTATCCTCTTGGTCGGCATTGCGCTCGATAAGCTCAGCCACCACGCGCATGGCATCGGACGTCGCGCGCTGCAGACTCCAACCTGCCATAACGCGGCCGACGAGCACCGCCGAGAACGTGTCGCCCGTGCCCGGGAAATAGACCGGGATCAGGTCGAAGGGAATCGTGAAGTACTCCCCCGCCACATGGTCGTAACCGATGACGACATTCGCACCGTCGACCACAGCGCTCGTAATGACCACCGACTTGGCGCCCAGGGCACGCACGGCATCCACAAGAGTGCGGCCCTCATCGGGCGTGATTTGCTCGGCAATGGGCGTATCGGTGAGCAGGCACGCCTCGGTGTAGTTTGGCACCGCATAGTCGGCGCACTCGAGCAGGCTGCGCATGAGACCGATCGTGGACTCGGGCACGCCGGCGTAGAGCTTGCCGTTGTCGCCCATGATGGGGTCGACGAACACCTTGGTACCCTTTTGCGCGCGACGGTGGCAGAAGTCCGAAATGATGCGCGTCTCTTCCTCGGTCACGATAAAGCCGGTAGAGATGGCGTCGAACTCAAAGCCGAGCTCCTCCCAGATGGCGAGGCTCTGGCGCACGTACTCGGTGGTGTCGTGGATGTAGAACTTGGGATAGTTGAGCGTATCGGACACAAGTGCCGTCGGCAGGTTGTGGATGCGGTAGCCCATGTGCGACAGCACCGGCAGCATGGCGGAAAGCGCGACCTTGCCGTAGCCGCACATATCGTTGATCAGCAGCAGCTGAGTGTTCTTCATGAGGGTCTCCCTTGGTTCGGGCACGGCGCAGCAGCGCCACAGTGCGACTAAGTGTAGCGCAGGGGACGTTGTGAGCGGGCGCTACGGTCGCGAAGAGCGCATTGTTGCGAAAAGGTTACGAAAACGAGGTAGTCGTTGGGGACGTTCTTAAATGACTAGTCAAACAAGAACGTCCCCAACGACTATCCCGGCAATTAGCCCAAGGAGTGTCCCCAAGTGCCGGCACATAAGGAACGTCCCTAAGTGCCAAAACGACTGGTCGGGCAACGCCGATGTTTTGGCGAAGTCAGCGAAAACCCGCCAGAGTGAGCAAGGTGCCTTGAAACGAGGCGGTATTGACCTTCTGGTCATGCCGCCGAAGTTGAAAGGCAGATTGCCGCTCTGGCGGGTTTGCAGCGTCGAGCCGTTACGCGGTTTGGTAAAACCGCGTAACCACTAGTTTGGTACCTTGACATTCATTTCTCATGCTCCTAGATTAGTTAGGCACAAAACAATTCCACTACCTAACTAAAGAAAGGAGCAACACTAATTCATGTGCGATGAACCTCTTAACCTTTGTTCGCACGAGCCCGGCGACGACCCGTCACAGCCGGCGGATGCACCCGAAGCGGTTAGCTCAGAAGACAAGCTTGCCAAGCGCATCCTCAATGGCCTGGGCTTTTGCGGCCATTACATGCATTTTCATGGTGGCGGCGTATCCGGCAAGGCACCCATTATCTGCCTGCTGGCCAAGCAGCCCGGCGGCGAGATGTCGCAGCAGGAACTCGGCATGCACTTTGACCTCAAGCCGGGGTCGCTTTCCGAGATCCTGTCCAAGCTCGAGGTCAACGGCCTCATTGAACGCAGCCGTAACCCCAAGGATCGACGGCAACTCACCATTCGCCTGACCGAAACCGGCCGGGAAAACGCCCGCATCGACCAGGCGGCCCGCATCCGCTTTAGAGAACGGGCCTTTAGCGCGCTCACCCATGACGAGCGCGAGGACCTCGCCGAAATGCTCGAGAAAATCCGTGTAACCTGGGAGGAACTGGATGATTAAAACCCTCATGGGCAGCATCCGCGACTATATAAAAGTCACCGTTGCCACGCCGTTGCTCGTGCTTGGCGAGGTGCTCTGCGAGATGCTGATTCCATTTATCACCGCCAACCTGATCGACGCCATCAAAGATGGCACCACCGTAGCCGAGATGCTTCCCACCGCGGGCTTTTTGGTGCTCATCGCGCTGACGTCGCTTGCTTTTGGCGCCGCTGCCGGCGTCACCTGCAGCCATGCGAGTTGCGGCTTCGCTAAGAACCTGCGTCACGACCTGTTCTACAAGATCCAGACGTTCAGCTTTGCCAACATCGATGAGTTCTCGAGCTCCTCGCTCGTCACGCGCCTGACCACCGATATCAACAACGTGCAGCAGGCCTTTATGATGATCATCCGTATCGCCGTGCGCGCGCCGCTGGTATTGATCTTCGCCTTTACCATGGCATTTATCATGGGCGGCAGCGTCGCCATGGTCTACCTGGTCATCATTCCGCTGCTGGGCTTTGGGCTGTTCTTTATCATCTTTAAGGTGCGTCCCATCTTCTCGCGCGTGTTCCACAAGTACGACGCCCTTAACGAGTCCGTCGAGGAAAACGTCACCGGCATGCGCGTGGTCAAGAGCTACGTGCGCGAAGACTTTGAGAAGGAGAAGTTCGCGACCGCCGCACGCGACGTCCAGATGGACTTCACCCGCGCCGAGAAGCTGCTTGCCTTTAACAACCCCATGATGAACATCTGCGTCAACGGCGCGTTTGTCGTCATCATCTACCTGGGCTCCAAGCTCATCATCACGAGCCAGGGCACGCTGTTCGACGTGGGCCAGCTCTCCTCGATCTTTACCTATGGCTTCCAAATCCTCATGAGCCTGATGCAGCTATCGATGATCTTTGTCATGGTGACCATGGCCGACGAATCGGCGCACCGCATCACCGAGGTGCTGGCCGCCGAGCCCACGATCGCCGATCCCGCCGAGCCCGTGCTCGAGGTCGCCGATGGCTCCATCGACTTTGACCACGTGAGCTTTAAGTATTCCGCGCATGCGAAGCGCCAGGCGCTCGACGATATCGACCTGCACATTAAGAGCGGCGAGACCATCGGCATCATCGGCGGCACCGGCTCGGCCAAGTCCACGCTCGTAAACCTCATCGCCCGCCTGTACGACGCCACCGAGGGTACCGTGCGCGTGGGCGGCGTGGATGTACGCGACTACGACTTGGACGCCCTGCGCCACCAGGTGGCCATGGTGCTGCAGAAAAACGTGCTGTTTAGCGGCACGATTGCCGAGAACCTGCGTTGGGGCGACCCGAACGCCACCGACGAAGAGGTCCGCGAGGCCGCGCATCTGGCCTGCGCCGACGAGTTTGTCGACGGCTTCCCCAAGGGCTATGACACCTGGATCGAACAGGGCGGCTCCAATGTTTCCGGCGGTCAGAAGCAGCGCCTGTGCATTGCGCGTGCCCTGCTGCGTCGCCCCAAGATCTTGATCCTGGACGACTCCACGAGCGCCGTCGACACCAAGACCGACGCCAAGATTCGCGCAGGGCTGGCAAGCTATCTGCCCAACACGACCAAGCTCATCATCGCCCAGCGCATTAGCTCCGTGCAGGACGCAGACCGCATCATCGTCATGGAGGGCGGCCGCATCGCGCAGATCGGTAACCACGACGAGCTGCTCAAGACGAGCGAGATCTACCGCGAGACCTTTACCTCGCAGAACAAGATGTCTGCCGAGGGCGAAGAGGCCGTCGAGGCCGACACCGAGGCATCCGTAACGCAAGCTCAGACCCAGGAAGGAGGCGAGGCACATGAGTAAGGCAACGACCGCCGAGCGCGCGCTCAACCGCAAGGGCGGCACCATGTCGCGCCTCATCAAGACGCTCTTTGGCTTTTACCCCGTGCTTTTGCCCCTCGTCGTCGCCGGCGTGGTGCTCTGCGCCATCATCAACTCCATCGGCGCGACCTTCCTTCAGAGCGCCCTGCAGATTATTAGCGAATCGTGGCAGTCGGGCGATTGGGGAGCCGCGCAGCCCAAGATCGCACAGCTCGTGACCACCCTCGCCTGCATCTACGGCATCGGCATCCTGTCCTCGCTCTTCTGGAACCGCGCCATGGCCATCGTCACGCAGGGCTCGCTGGAGAAGCTGCGCGAGAAGATGTTCAACCGCATGCAGGACCTGCCGATCCGCTACTTCGACACGCACCAGCGCGGCGACATCATGAGCCACTACACCAATGACATCGACACGCTGCGCCAGATGATCAGCCAGTCGCTGCCCAACCTGCTCATGACGGTCATCGTCATCGTCACGGTGTTCTTTATCATGCTGTACTACAGCGTGTGGATGTGCTTGGTCATTATTGCCGGCGTCGCCTTTATGACCTTTATGACCAAGCTGCTCGGCTCCAACTCCGCGCGCTTCTTTATTGCGCAGCAGACCGAGCTCGGCGTTGTCGAGGGCCATATCGAGGAAGTCATGAACGGCCAGAAGGTCGTCAAGGCATTCTGCCACGAGTCTGCCGCCGAAGCCGATTTTGACGAGCGCAACGAAAAGCTCTTCGAGGTCTCGCAGAAGGCCAACATGTACGCCAACATCCTCATGCCCATCCTTATGAACCTGGGCAACCTGCTCTACGTGCTGGTCGCACTGGCCGGCGGCATTTTCCTAGCGCTGGGCGTGCCCAACCTGAGCATCTCGGGCATGGCGCTGTCCATCGCCGTCGTGGTGCCGTTCCTCAACATGACCAAGCAGTTCTGTGGACAGATCGGCCAGATCTCGCAGCAGATCAACGCCGTGGTCATGGGCCTCGCCGGCGCCGACCGTATCTTTGAGCTCATCGACGAGGAGCCCGAAGCCGACGAAGGCTATGTGACGCTTGTCAACGCTCAGGTGAACCCCGATACCTGGCAGCTCGAGGAGGCCGACCACCACACTGGCATGTGGGCGTGGAAACATCCGCACCGCGCAACCGGCGAGATCGAGTACGTGCCGCTGCGTGGCGACCTGGTCATGGACAACGTCGACTTTGGCTACACGCCCGACCACGAGGTGCTGCACGGCGTGTCCGTGTTTGCCAAGCCGGGCCAGAAGGTCGCGTTTGTCGGCGCCACCGGTGCCGGTAAGACGACCATCACCAACCTCATCAACCGCTTCTATGACATCGCCGACGGCAAGATTCGCTACGACGGCATCAACGTCAACAAGATCCGCAAGGCAGACCTGCGCCGCTCGCTGGGCGTGGTGCTGCAGGACGTAAACCTGTTCACCGGCACCGTGATGGATAACATCCGCTACGGCAATCTGGATGCCACCGACGAGGAGTGCATCGCGGCAGCAAAGCTCGCCGGCGCGGACGACTTTATCACCCGCCTGCCCGACGGCTACGACACGATGCTCACCGGCAACGGCGCCCAGCTGTCGCAGGGCCAGCGCCAGCTGATCTCGATCGCACGCGCCGCCGTCGCCGATCCGCCGGCGATGATCCTGGACGAGGCCACGTCGAGCATCGATACCCGCACCGAGGCCATCGTGCAAGCCGGCATGGACAAGCTCATGGAAGGCCGCACGACGTTTGTCATCGCGCACCGCCTGTCCACCGTGCGCAACTCCGACGCGATCATCTGTCTGGATCACGGCCGCATCATCGAGCGCGGCAACCACGACGAGCTGATTGCCAAGCGCGGGTATTACTACCAGCTCTATACCGGAGCGTTTGAGCTGGAGTAGTTCGGCTCGCCGAGATGGCCGATTTGCCGCTCATTCGTCGGGCATGACCCTAAGGTCAATGCCCTCCTCTTTCGGGGCAAATCGACTCATCTCAGCGACCCAAACACAATGCGCCGCAACGAATAAAGCCTCCGCAGCCACACGAGCTGCGGAGGCTTTTTCATGCCGGCCGGAAACCGTATCCCACTTTTCGGGCCCAAAATGGGATGCCGTTTCCCGCTGGACCCCCTCCGGGAAACGGCATCCCATTTCAAGGGGGTAAACCGGGATGTGATTTCCCCTAACGGCACCTTTGGGAAGCCGCATCCCACTCTAGACGCACAAAACGGGATGAGCTTTCCCATGGTGATCCAAGACCAGAAGCATGTCCGATAGCGCGGCCAGGTCAAGAACAACAAGGCAAGCGTCACGCCAATTTGGACGAGCGTCTGCTGCAGTTTGAGGCTGCTGGCCCATATGGTAGAGTTAACCACCCATGAATTTCAGCACACTGCGTGCTACCTGTTCTTTTGTCATTTAGGGGAGTGAACTTGTGAATACTTCTGTCGCCAAGAAGGCCGGCCAGGCGGTGCGCCTGCTCATGATGGTGCTCACGGCAGTTCTCATCTTCTTCTTCATCAATGTTATGCTGCTCGTCTCCGATATCCAGGGCACGGCGCGTGTGGTCAACTACGCCGGTCTGGTGCGCGGTACCACGCAGCGAATCGTTAAGCTCGAGGATGCGGGCCAGCCTCAAGATGACCTGCTCAAAGCCGTGGATTCATACATCAACGGTTTGCGTTACGGAAGTGACGACCTCAACCTCGTCCGTCTCGACGACGATGAGTATCAGGCAAAAATGACCGAGCTTGCAAATTATTTTGATGAGCTTTGCACCGAGATCATCCGCGTGCGCGAAGTCGGCTATGAGAACACCGACATCATCTCCATGAGCGAGGAGTTCTTTGGCATTTGCGACGATGCTACGCGACTCGCAGAGGACTACTCTCAGGAGAAGGCGTCGGCGCTCAACTATCTCGAGGGCTTGGTGATCATCGACATCGTGGGCTTGGTGGCGACCTTTGCGGTCGAACTCGTTCGCGCGGTGCGCACCGCCGCGCTCAATCGCGAACTGCAGAGCAAAGTCTATCTCGACGAAGCCACGGGGCTGCCCAACAAGAACAAGTGCGAGGAGATCTTGGGGCAGGAGCAGCCTGTCTCCGCGGAGGAGCCCGTTGCGGTGTGCGTCTTCGACCTTAACAATCTGCATATGGTCAATAACAACTTCGGCCATGAGAAGGGCGATGAATACATTCGCTCTTTTGCCCAACAACTGGGAAGTGTGGCGTCGGAGACGTGCTTTGTGGGTCGCGACGGCGGCGATGAGTTTATCGCGGTGCTGCGGGATGCCGACCGAGCCGCTGTGGAATCTTGTCTCGCTCGGATTCGCGCGAACGTGAACGAGTATTCCGAAGTCCACCCCGATATGCCCATCAGCTACGCGGTGGGCTATGCGCTTTCCAGCGATTTTGACGAGCCGCCTACCATGCGCGAACTCTTTTCCCAGGCCGACAAGAACATGTACGTCGATAAGAACCGCGTAAAGACAGCCGAGGCAGCCGGGCCGCAACGCGAGGACCGCTAAACCCGTAGCAAAGGGTAGCTAATTTGGGACGGGACTCTTTTGGCTACTTGAGGAGTTGGGCCATGGCGTTGACGAATTTTTGTACTTGGAGGGTGGGCTCGAGCGGATAGTGCAAAAAGACCGGCACCTCTCGCCCGCACAGGAACGGCACGCCCACAAAGGCCGGGTGCACCCCCGACCATGCGCCGCAGGTGAGCACCGCGTCGCCCTTTTCCTCTGCCTCGTTAAAGAGCGCAAAGTCAAAGCTGTCCACGTCGATCACGTCTACGCCGCCGTCGGCCAACAGATCGATACGCAGGCTGTCCATAGCGTCGTTGCCGTGGCGGAGCACGCGCAGACGCATACCCTCCAAGTCGGCGACCGTAATGCGATTCTTGCGCGCCAGCGGGCTCGTGCGCGGCAGGTCGATATAAAACGGCACGTTGACAATGCGGAGCTTTTGGCAGGCGTCACCCCAGCGCGGGGTCGAAAAACTCGACTGCACCACATCGACCTCACGACCGAGGCTGCGCATGACGGTCTCGCGCTCGTCATAGAGGTCGCTTACCGGCACGATCTCAAATCGCAGCGACGGTTCCAGCTCGTGTACGCCCGACCACATCGACAGCGTTTGGCGCCCCGGGCACATCATCGACACGCCCAGGCGCACGGCACCGCCATCGCCCGCCGCGCGTCGGGCGCGGCGCAGCGCGTCCTCGGACTGCCGCATGATCGAGCGCGCGTCGTCCACCAGCAGCGCGCCGGCCGGCGTCACCTTGACGCCTGAGTGCGAGCGTTCAAACAGTGTGATGCCGAACTCGGCCTCGAAGCCCGACACCTGCTTGACGAGCGCCGGGGTCGACACGCGCAATTTTGCCGCCGCACGTGAGAAGCTTCCCAGCTCCGCGGCGGCCGATATGGCCTCGAGTCGTCGATCGTACACGTCAATCTCCCGTTTCCAGACGCATGGCAATGAACTGCCGAAGGGGGGTCGTTTTGGCAGGTCACGCGCTCAATTGAGAAAAAACTGCATCACACAGTGTAAACCTACGGTTAACGCCATTCTAACAAATATGCAATTCACCTGCGCAAATGCAAAGCATACGATAACCAGCGAAAACCACGTGGGTCGGTTAATGGGAGCGGCCCACCGGGAGGCACAAGAAGGGAAGTTCCTATGAGCAATTGGCTTAAGCTCGAGGGCGATGTCTGCGCCGTGACTGGCGCGCTCGGCGGTATGGGCGTCGAGATTTGCCGCGAGTTCGCCCGCAACGGCGCCAACGTCGTCCTGCTCGATCTGGACGAGGAAAAGGTCAAGGCTGCAGCCGCCGACCTCGCCGCCGAGTTTGGCATCCACGCCGAGGGTTACAAGATGAACGCCACCGACGAGGCCGAGGTTCAGGCCGCCGTCGATGCCACCATCGCCAACTTCGGCCATGTCGACGTCCTCGTCAACACCGCCGGCATCCTGCGCTTCGCCGCCATGGAGGACCTGCCGCTCTCCGACTGGAACGAGGTCATCAACGTCAACCTCACCGGTTACTTCATCACCTCGCAGCGCTTTGGTCGCGAGATGATCAAGGCCGGCCAGGGTCGCCTGGTGCACATCTCGACCGTTGCCAGCCACTCCCCCGAGACGTTCTCGGGCGTGTACAGCTCCACCAAGGCGGGCGTCAACATGATGTCCAAGATGCTCGCCGCCGAGTGGGGCCCCTACGGCGTCCGCTCCAACTGCGTCGAACCCTGCTTCGTCAAGACCCCGATGTCGGCCAACTTCTACGCCGACCCCGAGGTCGAAAAGAGCCGCAGCCGTCTGATCGCCACGCGCCGCATCGGCGAGGTCAGCGATATCGCCAACGCCGTCATGTTCCTGGCGTCCACGCGCTCGGACTTCACCACCGGCGACGCCATCAAGGTCGACGGCGGCTTCTCCAACATGATGGGCGACCTCACCGCCAAGCCCGGCGGCCGTCGCGCCTATGCCGACAACTACCTTAAGAACAAGGGTGTCGAGCTCTGGTCCGATGAGTCCGGCGTCGCCAAGCCGACTGACCAGTAAACCAACCTGACAGGGAGGTCCCGCGGACACGCCCGCTCCTCCCCCGTATCGATCAGAAAGAGTCCAATGGCTTCCACCAACTCCAACAAGGGTCGCGCCGTCGTGCTTTCCGCCGCGTGCGTCACCATGTTCTTCATCAGCTCCATCGCGCTGTATTCCGTCGTGAGCAAGAACCTGCTCGCCGTCTACCCCGAGTGGTCGAGCGCCCTCACCTGGGCCTTCCCGGTCTTTCAAACCATCATGGCCGTGACGGGCATCTTCGCCGGCCGCATCTCCGATAAGATCGGCCCGCGCAACGTCGTTATCGCCGCCGCCGTGTGCTACGGCCTGGGCTGGTTCATGTCCGGCACCGTCACCGAGCCGTGGCAGTTCTACCTGTGGTTCTCGCTCGTCGCCGCCATCGGCAACGGCCTGGGCTACAACCCGGCGCTCACCACCGGCCAAAAGTGGTTCATCGACAAGAAGGGCCTCGCCTCCGGCATCACCCTGGCCGCTTCGACCGCCGGCCCCGCCGTGCTGTCCCCGGTGCTCGCCTCGCTGCTCATCCCGAGCCTGGGCATCTTTGGCGCCCTTAAGGCGCTCGGCGTCATCTTCTTTGTGATGATCGCCGCCTCCGCCCTGTTCCTGAAGGCCCCCGAGGCCGGTTGGCTGCCCGAGGGCTTCGAGGCCCCCAAGGGCGGCGCGCATGCCGGCACCTTCGGCGACCTCACCCCGGGCGAGATGGTCAAGACCCCGCGCTTCTGGGTCCTCATCGTCACCTTCGCCTTTGCCGCCACCGCGGGCACCCTGCTCGTGGGCAAGGTTGCCTCCATCGCCGCCGTCCAGCTCTTCGCCGACCCCACGAGCGCCGCGGCCGTCGCCCTCGGCGGTGTGGTGGTCTCCGTCAACACCTGCGCCAACCTGGTTGGCCGTCTGTCCTTTGGCCAGATCATCGACAAGCTCGGCGCCTATAAGTCGCTGCTCATCAGCCTTGTCGTCACCATCGTCGCACTCGTCATCATGTCGATGAGCTTTACGCAGGCCATGTTCTTTGTTGCGCTCGCCCTGCTCGGCTTTAGCTTTGGCGCCCTGCTCGTCATCTACCCGCCGCTCACCGGCGGCGCCTTTGGCACCAGCAACATCGGTGTCAACTACGGCATCATGTTTTTGGGCTACGCCGCTTCCACCTGGATCAGCCAGCCCATCACCGCCGTGCTGTATCACGCCGAGGCCGGCAGCGCCGCCTACCAGCAGTCCTTCTACGGCGCCATTGTGATCGCCGCCATCGCCGTCGTGCTCACCGTCTACATGATGGTCTCCGACAGCAAGAAGAAGTCCGCCTAGTTTTACCGACGTGACAAAGGGACAGTCCCTTTGTCACATTCCACCGGTCAACAATATTAAGGAGTCGAAATGTCTGAGCTCAACCCCGTCCGCATTGCCGTTATCGGCGCCGGCGCCATGGGCCGCAACCACATCCGCTTTGTCACCGAGGAGCCCGAGGCCGAGCTCGTCGCCATCGCCGACGCCTTTGAGGGCGCCCGCGCCACGGCCGAGGCCGCCGGCGTGCCGTTTTACACCGATCCCGCCCAGATGATGGACGAGGTCAAGCCCGAGGCCGTCATTATCGCCACCCCCAACGACCTGCACTTGGGCGTTGCTCGCGAGGCTGTGAAGCGTAACATCGTGCCGCTGGTCGAAAAGCCGATCTCCAACGATCTTGAGGATGCCCAGGCTTTCGCCGCCGAGGCCGAGACCGCCGGCGTGCCCGTGCTCGTGGGCCAGCACCGTCGCCACAACCCCTTCGTCAACAAGGCCAAGGAGATCATCGAGTCCGGCGAGCTGGGCAAGCTCACCGTGTCGAGCTTCCACTACATGATCTATAAGAATGACGAGTATTTCGATGTCGAGTGGCGCCGCAAGAAGGGTGCCGGCCCGATCCTGGTCAACCTGGTTCACGACGTCGACCTGCTCCGCTATCTGCTGGGCGAGCCCGTTGCCGTCCAGGGTATGCAGTCCAGCGCCGCCCGCGGTTTTGAGACCGAGGACTCCGCCGTGGTCAACGTCCGTTTTGCCGATGGCGCGCTCGCAAGCATGACCATCTCCGACGCCACCGCCAGCCCCTGGAACTGGGAGGCAACCGCTCGCGAGGATCCGCAGTACCGCCCCTTCGACGCCGACGCCTACTTTATCGGCGGCACTAAGGGCGCCCTGTCGCTGCCCCGCCTGCACCAGTTCTCCTACGACGGCGCCTCCAACTGGCACAAGCCGCTGCAGATGGAGATTCCGGCCGTCGACCCGGCACTGCCGCACAAGATGCAGCTCAAGCACTTTGTGAAGGTTGTCCGCCGCGAGGTCGAGCCCGTCGTGACCCCCGCCGATAACGTCAAGACGCTCACGCTGCTTAACGCTATCAAGGAGGCCGCCGAGACCGGCCAGCTCGTCGAGCTGTAATGCCTTAAGAGCGGCCGCGGCAGAAACCCCATGCCGAGCCCCTCGGTCCGTCACAAATAAGCCCCTCTTCTTTGCCCTGCGAGCAGCCTCCTGCCCGTGGGGCTTTTTGCTACCTTGCCGACGATTTTTCTGGGGCGGGGGCCATTTTGCGCCTCAGCTTGGTTCGTTTGCCACGAAATGGGCCTATCTACTACGTTTAACTGATCATCCTTAGCCATGCCGAATTTCGAGAAATAAAAACCGCAGGTAGACTGGTTGCGTATTTTCGGAAAACCGGGGGATGGTCGACCCATACGGGTTAAACGTAGTAGATAGGCCGTTTTCGTGGCGCGGCCCCAAAACAGTCTTTTGGGACGGATGGTATCCTTGGTAGCCCTGTGCTGCAAACGCACCTTAAACGCAAGGAGTCCCATGGATCTTATCGCCCAGCTTGCCCGCGAGCTCAACCTTAAGGCCGCCAACATCGAGGCGGCCGTCAAGCTCATCGACGAGGGCAACACCATCCCCTTTATCTCGCGCTACCGCAAGGAAGCCACGGGCGGCATGGACGACGTCGCCCTGCGCGCACTCGACGAGCGCCTGTCCTACCTGCGCAATCTTGAACAGCGCAAAGAGGACGTCATTCTGCTCATCGACGCCCAGGGCAAACTTACGCCCGAGCTCGAACAGCAAATTCGCGAGGCCACGCAGCTCCAGCGTGTCGAGGACCTCTACAAGCCCTACCGCAAAAAGCGCATGACCCGCGCACAGAAGGCCCGCGAGGCAGGCCTGGAGCCGCTTGCCAACATGATCATCATGCAGGCCTCGGCCAAGGGCAGCGCGCTCGACACCGCCGCGGCCTACGTCAACGAGGAAGCCGGCTTCGACACGCCCGAGAAGGCGCTCGCCGGCGCGGCGGACATCGTGGCCGAGACGGTGGCCGAGGACCCCGAGAACGTCGCCGACCTGCGTGCCTTTACGCAAAACACCGCAGACATCGTCGTCGAGGCCACCGACCCCACCGAGAAGACCCCCTACGAGCCGTACTACAGCTATGATGAGCCGCTGCGCCGTATACCCAACCACCGCGTGCTGGCTATCGACCGCGGTGAGCGCGAGGGCAAGCTCCGCGTGCGCGTGAACGTCGACGGCGCCGCCGCCACGGCACGCCTCGGCAGCCGTTGGCCCCGACGCCAGGGCGTCTTCGCGCCCGTCTTTGACGCCGCCATCGCCGACGGTTACAAGCGCCTCATGGCCCCCTCGCTGGAGCGCGAGGCCCGCGCCAAGCTCACCGTCCGCGCGCAGACCGAGGCCATTAATGTCTTTGCCAAGAATCTCGAGGGCCTGCTCTCGGCGCGCCCCGTCCGTGGCGCCCGCGTGCTCGCGCTCGACCCGGGCTACCGCACCGGCTGCAAGGTCGCCGTCATGGACGAGACCGGCAAGCTGCTCGACCACGGCGTGGTCTACCCCACCAAACCGCGCCACGACGTCGCCGGCACCAAGCGCGAGCTCGCCCGCCTCGTCAAAAAGGACGACGTCAACACCATCGTCATCGGCAACGGCACCGCCAGCCGCGAGACCGAGGAAGTCGTCTCGGAGTTCATTGCCGAGCAGGCGCCCAGCCTTCGCTACACCATCGTCAACGAAGCCGGCGCGTCGGTGTACTCCGCCTCCGAGCTCGCCAGCCAGGAATATCCCGACCTGGACGTCACCGTGCGTGGCGCCATGAGCCTGGGCCGTCGCCTGCAAGACCCGCTGGCAGAGCTCGTCAAGATTCCGCCCCAGTCTATCGGCGTGGGCCAGTACCAGCACGACCTTGACCAGGCCGAGCTCTCGCGCACTCTGGGCCACGTGGTGGAGGACGTCGTCAACCGCGTAGGCGTCGACGTAAACACCGCGAGCGCAAGTCTGCTGGGATACGTATCGGGCATTACGCCGAGCGTGGCCAAAAACATCGTGGCCTACCGCGAGAAAAACGGCGCCTTTACCGATCGCCGCCAGCTTAAGAAGGTCCCCAAGCTGGGACCCAAGGCATATCTCAACGCCGCGGGCTTTTTGCGCATTAGCGGCGGCAAGAACCCACTCGACGCGACAAGCGTCCACCCCGAGAGCTACGAGGTGGCCACGTCCGTCCTGGAGCGCGCAGGCGTTAAAGCCAGCGAGCTCAGCCGCGGCGGCGTGCCCGACATCGAGCGCCGTCTGGGCAGCATCTCGACGCTGGCTAGCGATCTGAACTGCGGCACCCTCACGCTCATCGACATCGTTAACGAACTCAAGAAGCCCGGTCGCGACCCGCGCGATGACGCGCCCGAGGTGGTCTTTAGCCGCTCGGCGCTTTCCATCGACGACCTGGAACCCGGCATGGAACTCAAGGGCACGGTGCGCAACGTTGTGGACTTTGGCGCCTTCGTCGACGTGGGAGTGCACCAGGACGGCCTCGTACATATCTCTAAGCTGGCCAACCGCTTTGTCAAGCACCCGAGCGACGTGGTGCGCGTCGGTGACACGGTCAAGGTGTGGGTCGAGAAAGTCGATCGCGACCGCAAGAAGATCTCGCTCACCATGGTGCAGGGAAAGTAAACCGCCAAAGCAAAGGTACCCCCTGTAGCAATGTGCAAAATCGCGAGTATTCTGCAAATTCCACCGTTCCGGATGCCCCTCAGAAACGAAAAAGCAAAAAAACAGCCCCCGTTTTAGCGTCGTCAGAGCCAAAACGGGGGCCGTTCCATGCTTCGGTTAACTGATAAAGACCTTTACCTTGCTGAATACTCTCAATTTTGCACGGCGCAGGCGGGGGTACCCTTGCTTACGGCAGGATATGGAAACCGAGCGCCAACTTGCTGGCAAACTCGTACCGGCAGCCCCGGCCTTTCCTTTGCCTAGCGCGACCCTCGCGGAGCGCGTGAGCGATAGGGAAAGGAAAGGCCGGGGCGAACAGCCCACGGTACAGTCGGTGTTCGCGCTACGGCAGGATATGGAAACCGAGCGAGGCGATATCCTTGGCAAAACCGCGCACGGTATCGAGCGAGACCTCGTACGGGTCGCGACCGATGTTCTTGCGCTTGGCCAGGATGCTGTTGGGCACCGTAATGATCTGGCAACCGCAGGCCTCGGCCTGGTAAATGTTGATGAGCTCGCGCGTGGACGCCCACAGGACCTCGCAGTTGGGCTTTGCGGCGGCCTTCTTGGCCGACTCCGTCATAAACGGAATGGGGTCGACGCCGGTATCGGCGATGCGGCCGGCAAAGAGCGAGATGATGGACGGCGTCTCGGCGTCGACGGCCTCGACCATCTCATCAACCTGCGTAGGCGTAAAGATGGTGGTGACGTTGACCTTGATGCCGTCGGCCGAAAGCTTGCGCACCAGCTCGGCGGTGGACTCGCCCTTGGTGGTCACGCACGGAATCTTGACGTAGACGTTCTCGGCCCAGGTAGCGATCTCGCGCGCCTCGACCTCCATGGTCTCGACGTCGTCGGCAAAGACCTCAAACGAGACGGACACATCGGTGATGTGGGCCAGGACCTCCTTGGCAAACGCGCGGTAATCCGTCACGCCGCCCTTCTTCATAAGGGACGGGTTGGTCGTGAAACCCTGAACGTTGCCGTTCTCGTACATGTCGAGCATGCCCTCGAGGTTTGCACCGTCAGCGAACACCTTGATTGCCATCTGCCTGATTCCTTTCGCTTGCACATGGGCGTTAAACTGCTAAACACTTTACCTACGTTTATCAAGGCGTGAGCTGCGGTTTTTTATCTTCTCGGCGAACGGTATAAACACCTCAGTGTTTGGATTGATAAATCGATTGAGCATGCAAAAGCAAAGAGTCGCAGTTTGAGCAAACGTCAGAACGTGGGATTCATTAGATGAGGCCGAAATGCTGCATCGCTGTGACGGTGCCGTCGTGTGCGACATCATCGGTCACGTAGTCGGCGAGCGCCTTGACCTCGGGCATGGCGTTGCCCATGGCCACGGCCGTCTCGACAGCGGCGAGCATACCCAGATCGTTGCCGGAATCGCCAAAGCCAAAGGTGCGCGCGTTGCCGGTGCGACCCAGGTATTCCAGCGCTCGCGCCACGCCCACGCCCTTGTCAATGCCCTTGGGGCTCAGCTCGCGATTCTGGCCACCGGTGTTGCACAGCTCAAACTCGCGATCGATAAAGCCGTCATCGTTGGCTACGCGAGCCAGGTAGCTCGCGACGATGCACACCTTGCCCACGCGCAGACGGCCGTCGACGCGCATCTCCTCGGCGCTGTGCACCACAGAAGTGCCGATCAGAGACGGCTGCTCAACACCCGCGGGTTCCAGGGCAAAGGTAGCCACGTTGGTCTCGAAAAAGGCTTCAATCCCTGCCGCGGCCATACGGCGTGCCAGCTCCTCGATAACGTCCTCATCAAAGCAGTCCTCGTGTACCACGCGGCCCTCGACCTCGAGCGTCGCTCCCGCCATGGCAACGACACCCGCCGGGTTCAGCGCGCGCAGGCCATCGGCAATCAGCCACAAGGGACGACCCGTGCAGATAAATGCCTGGTGTCCCGCGTCGCGCAGACGATGAAACGCCTCGACGACCGCCTGCGAGGGGTGAACCGCCGAAAAGTCCTTGTCGGTCATGTTGTCGGGATCGAACGACGTCAGCGTGCCGTCCACGTCAAAAAAGAGCACGGCGGAATCGGGGCACGCATCAATCATATGGGTTCCTTTCGGGGGCGAGAGTAAACGAAGTATCCATCATATAATGGAGCGACGCAACCAGAGAGGTCACCCATGGAATTTTACGCAAGCTGCCCCGAGGGCTTTGAGTCCGCACTCGCCGATGAGCTTAAACGCCTCGGGCTTTCGCATGTTCGCCGGCTGAAGGGCCGCGCTACATTTGAGGGCGAGCTCGAAGAAGGCTACCGCGCCTGTCTGTGGTCGCGCCTGGCGAGCCGTGTGTTCGTGGTACTCGGGCGCTTTGAGGCGCAGGATGCCGATGAGCTGTACGACAGCGTTTACGACATCACCTGGGAGACCATCATCCGCCCCGGCGCCACCATCGCCATCACCGCCCGCGGCGTGACCGAGCAGCTGCGCAACACGCGTTTCTCGGCCCTGCGCGCCAAGGACGCGCTGTGCGACCGTCTGGCCGAGACCACGGGACGTCGTGCCGACGTCGACGCCGCCGATCCCGATGTTCACCTACTGCTTTCGCTGCGTCAGCGTCGCGCGAGCATTAGCCTGGACCTTTCGGGCGACCCGCTGTTCAAACGCCTGCCGCCCGCAGCGACCCGCGCCGGCGAGGGCACGCACGTGCTGCGCCCCGACTACGCCGCCCTGGTGCTGGCGCAGGTCGGCTGGGCCGCACTATGCGAGCGCGAGCTGACGGCCGACGATTACGAGAACGAAGCCCTCCCCACGCTGATCGATGCCTCGTGCGCCGGCGGCGGCCTGCTGCTGGAGGCCGCGAACATTCTGACCGACCGCGCCCCGGGCGCCGCACGCGAGCGCTGGGGCTTTGAGGGCTGGCAGCTGCACGACGCCGCTCTGTGGGAGCAGCTGCTTGCCGAGGCGCGCGAGCGCGAGACGGCAGCGCGCGAGCGGCAGGCGCGCATCGTGGCCGCAGACATCGACCCCGCCGCTCGCAAGACCGCCGAGCGCATGGTCAAGAGCGCTGGTTACAAGCGTTTTGTCGACTTTTGCGCCGCCAAGTCCGCCACCGTGCTGGACCATGCTGGCGCCGTCGCCGGAGCCGCCGTAGTCGCAGACACCACCGAGACACCGCTTTCACTCATGCACGACGCTATGACGCTGGTCGGCGAGCTGCGCCGCGCGCCCGAGCTTTCCGCGGCGCCGGTCGCCGCACTCACCCGCGATGGCCTTATGGCCCGCGCGCTCCATGCCGAGCCCGCGCGCTCCATCGCCGTTATGCCCAATAACGAGGAGGCGGCTCTTGAGGTTTGGCCCTCGCTCGACCACGCCGCCGCGGCATTCGAGGCTGCGACCAGCATAAACGCCGAGGAACAGTCCACGGACGCCGAAGACGAAGCCGCCGCTTCCTCCATGCCCGAACCTGCCGCCACGCTCGACTTGGGCGACGGCAAGCCGCTGCCCGTGCTCATCCCGGAGTCCGAGCAGTTCGCCAACCGCCTGCGCAAGAATGCCCGTCTGCGCCGCAAGTGGGCCAAGCGCGAGGGCGTGAGCTGCTACCGCGTCTACGATGCCGACCTGCCCGACTACTCCGCCGCCATCGACCTGTACGAGGGCTGCCCGCAGACGCCGGGCCGCTGGCTCGTCATCGCCGAATACGCCGCGCCCAAGACCATCGATCCCGCGCTGGCCCAGGCCCGCATGCTCGACATCTTGGCCATCGCGCCGCGCATCCTAGATGTTCCCGCCGAGCATGTGCACGCCAAGGCCCGCATGCGCTCGCGCGGCGGCTCGCAGTACGGCAAGCAGGGCGCCGGCAAGGGTGCATCGGGCGAGCGCGCCAACATCGCGCGCCGTCGTCTGCCGCTCATCGAAGAGGGTGGACTCACCTTTGCCGTCATCTTTGATGACTACCTGGATGTGGGCATCTTCTTGGATCACCGCGTCACCCGCAACCTGGTGCGCGAGCACGCCAAGCAGGCGCGCCGCTTCCTCAACCTGTTTGCCTACACCGGCACTGCCACCTGCTACGCGGCCGATGGCGGCGTCGAGGAGACCGTGACGGTCGACCTTTCCAACACCTACCTGGACTGGGCCGAGCGCAATATGCGCCAGAACGGCTTTGTTGGTCCGCAGCATCATTTTGTGCGCGACGACGTGCTCGCCTGGATTCGCGACCAGCGCCAGACGCGCAACCGCTGGGACTTGATCTTTGTCGACCCGCCCACGTTCTCGAACTCGTCCAAGATGGGCCGCCGCACCTGGGATGTCCAGCGCGACCATGTTGAGCTTTTGGCCGGCGTATCGCGCCTGCTCGCACAGGGCGGACATGCCATCTTTAGCTGCAACCTGCGCGGCTTCCGCCCCGAGACACGCAAGCTCGCGCGCGCGGGCGTGGTGCTGGAGGACATTACGGCGCAGACCATCCCCGAGGATTTCGCACGCAACCAGAAGGTGCACCACTGCTATATCGTGCGCCGCCTGCCCATTGAGGACGCCATGGCCGAGGTCGGCTTTAGCGCCGAGGAGATTGCCGAGCGAACCGAGGAGCTGCGCAACCCCGAGGTCCGCAAGCCTCGCGCGGCAGTGCCCACGCACGCGCAGGCCGGCAACGGCAAGTCCAACTTTGCCGGCAAACCCTCCCCTGCCGGCAAGTCCAAAAAGAAGAAGTTCTACGCCAGCAAGCCCAAGGGCAAATAACAAAGTTGCGGTGGAATTGGGATGGCGGACGCCGTCCTACCCTTGGGTGACCAGGCGATAGCCGATACCCACGTGCGTCTGGATATAGCGCGGGTGCGCGGGGTCGGACTCGATCTTTTTGCGCAGCGTGCCCATAAAGACACGCAGGCTCGCCAGGTCGCTCTTAGTCGCCGTACCCCAAATCTCGTGCAGGATAAACTGATGCGTCAGCACCTTGTCGGCGTTATGCGCCAGCAGGCACAGGAGCTTGTATTCGATCGGCGTCAGATGCAGCTCCTCGCCATCCATCGTGGCGATGCCGGCATCAAAATCGATATGCAGCTCACCGGCATCGAACGAGCCTTCAGAGGAAACACCGCCCGTTTGCGCATACGAAAGGCGTCTGAGCGTCGTGCGAATGCGCGCGAGCAGCTCCTCGACCGAAAACGGCTTGGTCAGGTAGTCGTCGGCGCCGGCATCGAGCGCGCGAATCTTGTCCGCATCCTCGCTGCGCGCCGAGACCACAATAATCGGCATACCCGACCATGCGCGCACCGATTCCACCACCTTGACGCCGTCCATATCGGGCAGGCCCAGATCGAGCAGCACGATGCTCGGCGCCTGCGATGAGGCGGCGGCGATGGCGGCATGGGCGGTCTCCACGGCCATATGACGCAAGCCGTGCGCCTCGAGCGCGGCAACAATAAGATTGCGGACAGCGGGGTCATCCTCAACAACCAAGATGAGCGGTTTTACGGCAGAGTTTGGCACAGCGCTACTCCTTATCAAACGAAACATCGGCGACGGGAAGCTCAATCGTAAAGACCGAGCCGTGCGGGTCCGCCGCGGCAACCTCTATGCTACCGCCATGCGCCAGCGCAATGGAGCGGCAGAGCGAAAGCCCCAGGCCCACACTACGGTGGCTGTCGGCCAGGCCATGGTTGGCGGTATAGAATGACTCAAAGATGCGCTCGCGATCCTCGGGTGCGATGCCCGGACCATCATCGGCCACCGAGCACGCCACGCGTCCATCGTTGACGCTAATCGAAATCATGATATGCGAGCCTGCGGGCGTATAGGTGATGGCGTTGTTCACCAGATTGACCACCAGCTGCACCATCAGGCGCGCATCGACGTTGACGAGCGCCGGCTCATCGCACGCCACCACCTTAAGGTCGTGCTCGCGCACGGCAGGGTTCACGTGGCGCAGCGCCTCCTCGACGATATCGTCCATGAGCTCGAGCGTGGTCGACAGGCGCATACCGCCGCCCTCGAGCTTGGTGATGGCGAGCAGGTTCTCGACGGTGGCGTTGAGCCATTGCGCATCCGAGCGAATGGACAGGAGCAGGCCGCGGCGCGTCTGGGCGTCGAGCACGGCGGTGCCGGTCGAGCCCTGGTCGAGCAGCACATCGGCATTGCCCGAAATACTGGTGAGCGGCGTGCGCAGGTCATGCGAGATGGAGCGCAGCAGGTTGGCGCGCAGCTGCTCATTTTTGGCAAGCACCGCCGCCTCCTCGCGGGCCTCCATGGCGCGGGCGCGATCGAGCGCCAGCTCGCCTTCGCTCACGATGGCATCGGCAAGTGTCCGCTCCTCATGCGTCAGCACGTCGGGCTCGGCAACGATAGCCAGCACGCCCACCACCGAGGCGGGATCGCCCGAGCGCGCGAAGCCGTCGCCTGTGCGAACCGTCAGGTAGATGCCATAAAACGCCGAGCCGCCAAACGTGGCGTCGAGCGGCGTTCCCACATAGGCGGATGCCGAGAGCCGCGGCGGCATCTGCGGCGCCAGTTCGTGCACCGGCGCGGCATCGCCCACGGCCGTGTATGTCGCACGCGGCAGCAGGTCATCGCCCTCGGCGTCGGCGCTGTACCACACGACCGGACAGCCCGAAAGACGCGCCAGCTGCGTTGCCATGGCGTGAACGATCTGCTGCTCGTCGGCGCACCGCTGTAGCATGCGGTTGGTCTCGAGCACCATATGCGTGCGACGGTCGCTGGCGGCAGCCTGTGCCAAGGCACGGCGCAGGGCCAACGCAATCGAGCTCGATACAAGCGAGACCACGAACATGATGAAGAACATGCCGGGATAGCCGCGGTCGATAAGCGACAGCGAGTAGCGCGGGTCGACAAACAAGAAGTTGTAGAGCGCCACGGCGGCAGCCGAGCTCAGCAAGCAATACAGGCGACTCCAGGTAAAGAATGCGCACAGCTGAACGGCGAACACATAGACGATCATGATGCTCGGCGCGAGACCCGGATGGTCGAGCAGCGCACCCACAATCGTCGCCGCGACCAGCAGCCCCACCGATACGCAGGCGTCATACAGAGGAGTGCGGCGCGTCAGCGTTGTGCGCCGCCACCAAAAGCTATCGGCAATATCGCCGTCCGTACGGACGTCCATCAGTGCCCCGCCCCTCTCTCAAAAACAAAAACCACCACAAAGGGACAGGCACCTTTGTGGTGGTTTCCCTTGTGGTGGTTCCAAGTGTATAGCCTTTGCAACCTGCGGTCGCTAGACAAACAGCACGTGCGCGAGCAGGGCACACACGCACACCGCTCCAAATACTAGTGCCACAATCGAGATCACGCGGTCGGCCATATCCATGTTGGCACGGTTCGTCAAAAACCGATCTTCGGCGGCGTCGGCGCGTGCCTCACGTACCAGCTCGGCAACCACCTCGCGGCCATCAAGCATCTTTACATCCATGTTTGCCTCCCCGGCCTCAATCTTGTCCATCGAAAACCAACTCCATGCAGCCTGTCGGTGACTACGGCCGCTCGTTGGGGGCCAGGCGCTGCATCTTATTCACAGCCTTGAACTTGGTGAACAGCGGCACGTACTCAAAGCTCACGTTGGAGTTCTCCAGGCCGTACCAACGTGCAGGCGTGCCGGCGGCGCGGCGGATGATGTACTTGAGCGTGATGGCTGTACGCTCGCTCGGCTCCACATCGCTTTCGGGCGCCAGAAGCTTACGAATCAGGACGAACTTGAACGTACCGATGTTGCCCGGATCCTTGTAGACCGAGTAGTCATGCGTCTGCGCCGGCAGCTCGCCGGTGGCAGCCAGGTCCTGAACGACCTGACGCAGATAGGCATTGACGCGCTGGTTAATCTTGTAGCCCAGGTACAGATGCACGCGGAACACGTAGTCGGTGCCGAACGTCTCGACCGAATAGGCAAAGGTGTGCGGTTCGTCCATGGTCTCGACATTCACAAACCACCAGGCGCGGGCGCGCTTGGGATGCTTGTCCAAGATCGAATAGACGATATCGCGGTCGATGTAGTCGGTATGGGTGTCCTTGGTCAGGTACACGACGTTGTCGCTCATGCGCTCGTAACGGTCGTCGTCGCGCAGGCGCTTGAGCTGCGGCAGGTAGCTGCGCAGCGGCAGCAGCGTAAACTGGCGCTGCTCGACCGCCGTGCCGTTGTACCAGCACACCATAATGCCCATGATGAGTGCAGCCATAAGGATGGTGAAGTAGCCGCCGTGGAAGAACTTGGTGAGCGAGCTCACGAAGAAGAAGCCTTCAAGCAAAAGGAAGAAGGCCGCGAAGATCCACGGAGCAACCTTGAGCTTGCGCTCCTCGTGCAGGTAGAAGAAGAGCAGCAGCGTGGTGCACATCATAGTCAGCGTAATGGCAAGGCCGTAGGCGGCTTCCATATGCGCCGAGTTCTGGAACAGCAGCACCACGATGACGCAGCCGACAAGCATGACGTTGTTGACCATGGGGATGTAGAGCTGGCCCTTGGTCTCGGCAGGGTAGAAGACCTGCATGTGCGGCATGAGGTCCAGACGGCTGGCCTCGGACACCAGCGAGAATGCGCCGGTGATGAGCGCCTGCGAGGCGATGATGGCCGCGACGGTGGAAAGGCCGACGGCAAACGGGCGCAGGCCCGGGGCGAGCATCTGGTAGAACGGGTTGAGGTCGGCAATGCCCATGAGCTCGGGGTTGGCAGCGTTGTTCATAAGCCAAGCGCCCTGGCCCATATAGGAAAGCAGCAGGCAGCACTTAACGAACGGCCAGGTGGCGTAGATGTTGCCGCGGCCGACGTGGCCCATGTCGGAGTAGAGCGCCTCGGCACCGGTGGTGGCGAGGAAGCAGCTGCCCAGAATCATGATGCCCGCGTGGTTGTTGGGGCTCAACAAAAAAGCGATGCCGCGGAGCGGGTTGAGGCACAGCAGCACGGCGGGGTGCTGTAAGACAAAGAACAGACCCGTGCCGCCCAAGAACAGGAACCACAGCGTCATGATGGGGCCAAAGGCGTGACCGATCTTGGCCGTACCGATGCGCTGTACCAAGAAGAGCACGATGATGATGGCGAGCGTAATGGCGACGACGCGGCCCTGGTCATCGCCCAGCACGGCATGGACCGCCGGGATAGTGCGCAGGCCCTCGATGGCCGTGGTAACGGTAACGGCCGGCGTCAGGATGCCGTCGGCGAGCAACGCGGCGCCACCCAGCATAGCGGGGATGATAAGCCACTTGCCGCAACGCTTGACCAGGCTGTACAGGGCAAAGATGCCGCCCTCGCCATGGTTATCGGCGCGCAGCGAGATGAGCACATACTTGATGGTGGTCAGCAGCGTGACCGTCCACACGACAAGGGAGAGCGCGCCGAGCACGAACTCCTCCGTGACGCTTCCGATGCCGCCGTTGCCGGCAACGAGCGCCTTGGTTACATACATAGGGCTGGTGCCGATATCGCCGTACACCACGCCCAGCGTGACGAGCATCGCCGAGATGCTCACAGGAATCGCAGCGTGCGAGGCTGCCTCCTTGGCCTTTTGTTCCATAAGCCGGTTTCCTCCCAACTTTAATGTTCGAAGGGATTATAGGTAATCGGCCCATGTTTTAATGCACTGTTTTCCCAGCTAGATAAAGATTTATACAGTCTTTAGGCCACCGCGGCGATATGGAATGTGACAAAGGGACTGTCCCCTTGTCCATTTGTCATTTTCCGAGCCAGTTTTTGAACCACCACTCCATGGATCGGCTCATCTCGGCCATAAAGGGGCTCGTGTGCTTGCGGGTGTAGATGTCCACGACGCGCTCCCCCACCTCGCGGGCATGCGGACGGAACATCGCATCCATCTCGGCCACCTGTGCATCCATGGTCGCGGCATCCGCACGGCAGTAGCGCTCCTCGTGCACCAGGTTCACCACGGGATGCGCAATGGCCGAACGCTCCTTACGGGGCGTGCCGATGATGAGCATCGACAGCGGCATGGTATAGGGCGGCAGATCGAGCAGCTCGGCAACTTCCTCGGCATTCTCGACGATATCACCGATATAGCAGCTCCCCAGGCCCAGGGCCTCGGCGGCAACCACGGCGTTTTGCGCGGCGATCACGGCATCTTGAGCCGCGATGGCAAAGTCGCCCAAACCCGGCGCGCGGCGGGGCGCCTTGCCCGTACGCTCGACAAACTCGGGCTCAAAGCAGCCCACGTGCTCAAACAGATCGATCCACTTGGCATAGTCGACCACAAATATAAGTGCCCAGGGCGCCTTGGCGATCATGGGCTGGTGGTCGCACAGGTCGGCCAGGCGGTCGAGCGTTGCCTGCTCGCGGATGCTCACGATGGAATACATCATCATGGCGCCCGCCGACGGCGCGCGGCTCGCCGCATGCAAGATCGCCGCCCGCTGCTCGTCGGTCACCGCCACGGGACGGTCGTCGTCATCACGCGCGAAGGCACGCGTGGACGAGCGGTGTTCCAAGATGTCCAGCGCCGCGTTGCCCGTAGTCTCGACCGGATAGCCGCCCGCGTCCACGCCCACAGCTCCGCCGCAGTACTCGGTGCCCGTCATACAAACCTGCTCGCCCATAGCTCTATCCTCGCTAATTCTTTAAGAAGCCTTTACGTTTCCGTGTAATTCCCGTCCATTATCGCGCAGGCCGCCACTACATTGCGCCACACCGCCGCACGTGCGCGTTAATATGGCTGGTTGTTGTGCGCAGCCACCAATTGCAGCGCCTATCTTGGTAACAATCGGGTAAACCCCCGCTTTCGTACGTTTTAGTTTGTGAGGAGTCTCAGCATGTTCGCTGCCGCCATCTCGCTCGTCGGTCTTGCGGCGACCGTCTACCTTGTCTTGCGCGAGGCCAAGGCCATTCGCGCTCAGTCGGGCACCGTTGCCAAAAGCGCTCTTGGGTGGAGCGTCGTCTTCGGCCTGTTCCAGGTCTTTTTGACTATTTGGGGCGCCATTGGCCTCGTCGCCCAAAACGAGCCGCTCGCCTTTGTGATGCTCATCCTGACCAACGCCATCCTCACCGGCTGCGCTTGGGCCAGCATCGCACGCGACCGCATCGCCCCGCGCGTCTTTGCGTTCGCCGCGCCCGACGCCCCCGCTCCCACCGGCAAGCTCGCCCGCCTGCGCGGCGCCTTTGTGGGCAAGCCACTCGTCGCCACCGTGCTGTGCCTGCTGCTCGCCGGCGTCTTTGCGCTGCTAGGCATGGAGGTATCGTCCAACCACGACTTTACCTGGGTCTACCCCCTGTGCATCCTGCTCGAGTGGGCCATCATCACCACGCTCATGACCGGCCTGTTCTTCCTGTTCCAGCGCCACGGCGCAGCTCCCGCGGTCCTGGCCTTTGCCCTCTTTGTCCTGGGCATTGCCGAGTTCTTCGTCATCACGTTTAAATCCATGCCCATCCAGCCGGGCGACCTTTCGGCCATCTCCACCGCCGCCGCGGTCGCCGGCACCGGCTACACCTTCTCGATCTCACTGTTCTGCGTGCTGTCCGTGGGCTTTACCGCCATCGCCATGCTGCTGTGCGAGTACGCCGGCCTGGTGGCACCGCACCGTCAGAAGGGCGCCGCCAACGCCAAGCGCATGCTGCTCACCAACCTGCTCGTCGCCGTGCTGTGCCTGGGCGGTGTGACCGCACACGTCACGCTCATCGACTACTACAACACCCTCGGCATCACCGTCTACACCTGGCGCCCGCTCGAGAGCTACTGGCGCGAGGGCTACCTGCCCGCTTTCATTAGCGCAGCGCAGTCCATCAAGCCGCCCAAACCCGCCGACTACTCCGTCGACGATGCCAAGGCCACGCTCAAAAAGTACGCCAAGGCCTACGACAAGTCCGACGCGGCCAAGAGCGACGAGCGCGCCGCCGCAAAGGAGCAGTTCGATAGCGAGAAGCCCACGGTCATCGCCATCATGAACGAGACGTTCTCGGATCTGTCGATCTACCAGAACATGCGCGCCGGCTACGAGGGTCCGCAGTACTTTAAGAACCTGTCCGACTGCCTCAGCCGCGGCAAGCTCTATGTGAGCGCCTACGGCGGCGGTACCGCCAATACCGAGTTTGAGTTTATGACCGGCAACTCCATGGCCAACCTGGGCTCGGGCGTGTACCCCTACACCATCTACAACATGGAGACGACCGGGAACCTGGCAGAGCAGTTCAAATCGCTCGGCTATTCCACCACGGCTATGCACCCCAACCACGCGACCAACTGGAACCGCGAGAACGTCTACAAGGACTTTGGTTTTGACCAGTTCCTGTCCATCAACGATTTCCAGGGCGCCGATACCCTGCGCGGCATGGTGACCGACCAGGCTACCTACGACAAGATTCTTGAGCTGCTCGACCAGAACGCCGATCCGCAGTTTATCTTCGACGTGACCATGCAGAACCACTCGGGCTACGATACGGGCCTGCTGCCGGTCGACAAGCAGATGCACCTGAACATCGACACGACCGATCTGGACACCAAGACCGTCGAGGATGGCACGCTGTCCGATGTCGACGAGTATGTCTCGTGCATCGAGCAGTCCGACCAGGCGCTGCGTTACTTCCTCAACGCCCTGAGCAAGCTCGACCGTAAGGTGGTCGTGGTGTTCTGGGGCGACCATCAGCCGTTCTTCCCGTCCAAGTTCAACGACAAGTGGTTTAACGGCGAGGACGACGCCACACATCAGGAGCGTCTGTGGCAGACCGACTACATCATCTGGGCCAACTACGACGTTGCCGGTTGCAAGCAGACGAGTGAGGTCGACGACCTGTCCACCAACTACCTGTCCACGCAGCTCATGCAGCTGATCGGCGCACCGCTGACCGACTACCAGAAAGCGCACATGACGCTGCGCGAGTCGCTGCCCGCCATCAACTCCGTCGGCTACGAGGACGCCAGCCTGCGCTGGGCGCTCTCCTCCAACGTCACCGGCGACGACGCCGCAGCAGCAGCCGCCACCAAGGCGCGAGAGGATTACGCCAAGATGCAGTACTACGAGATGTTCCGCGACGGCAAGAACGTGTACACCGAGCACTTCCAGACCGAGGCCAACGAGACCGACCCCAACTTGGCGCCGGGTACGACCAAGATCAAGTAGCGGGTCACTCATAACTGGTTCGTCTGCCCGGCGGCGCGGAACGTAAGGTTCCCTGCTCGGACAGTCCTGCTCGCACGGAGAGCACATTAAGTGCTCTCCGGCTCGTGCGGAACTCGCGATGAACCTTACATTCCGCGTCGCCGGGCAGACGCCTCGGTGTTGAAGCGCGGCTTGTCATGGGGACACCTGCTGAACATATATAAGTTGAAGGCCACGCCATGTGGTCTTTTTGCATCCGGAAACCGTGTCCCAGAATTCACGTCCGGAGTGGGATGCGGTTTCCGCTTACGGCCCCGTTGGGAAACTGCGTCCCACTCCAAAGGCAAATTCTGGGACGGGCTTTCCGAAACCCCATCCATCCGGAAAGCCCGTCCCACTCTGAATACATCCAGCGAACATATGCGAGCGTGTCATCCAGGACGGCCTCGTCATCGGGGTGATGGAAAATGTCGCCCCAAACGCTTGCAGCGGTTGCGCCCACAAGTGCCAAGAAAAAAGCCTCGAGAATTTCGAGGCTTTCACATTTGTATTGTTTTGCACGAAGCACCGCGAACAGCGAAGTTACTCGCCCAGCACGGCCTTCTTGGCCACCGTCGCCATGTTGTCCAGATCTTCCTTGGTGGGATGGTCCTTTGCGGCAACCCAGTTGTCGAGCAGCATCTTATAGCGCGCGTTTTCGGGTTCTTGCTCAAGCATCGCCTCATAGCGCTGCTTGACCGCGGGGCCCATCTTGCCCTGGCACATCGCCCAGCCCGCAAGCTCGGCATCCCCAGCCAAATTAGAAGTTACGCGATCAATAATCTGCTGGTAATAGCTCTGGTCGGCGCCAAAACCGCAGGTGCCAAACAGGAAGACGCGCTTGCCGTGCAAGGCGGAGAGCAACGTCGCGACCGAAGGCGTGCACGCGCCCTTGTCGCACCAAAAACCGACGAGCACCGTGTCGGCCGCGCAGGCGCCCTGCGCCTCGAGCGCAACCTGATCTGCATCCGCATCGTCGCTCAACGCCGCGGCATGGACAAACTCAACACCCGCAGCCTGCAGAGCGCGCTTGATCGCGCCCGAAACCATCCTGGTATTACCGCTCTTGCTGTTAACCACCAAAGAGCACGTCATAGTCACGTTGCCTCGTTTCCCCCAAAACTAAAGCCACTAATGCAATTTATTAGATGAATATCTTAGTACTAACGTGACAGATGTAAACCACCGTCTGTCGATTGATTAATTTGCCCCACGGGCTTGCTTACTGGGCGAATTGGCTGCGGTAGAGTTCGGCGTAGAAGCCGCCTGCCGCTAGCAGCTCGTCATGCGTGCCGCGCTCGATAATCTGGCCGTCGCGCATCACCAAAATGCAGTCGGCGTTGCGGATGGTGCTCAGGCGGTGCGCCACGACAAAGCTTGTGCGGCCAGCCATGAGCTCATCGAATGCCGCCTGCACCTGCAGCTCGGTGCGGGTATCGATGCTCGAGGTCGCCTCGTCCAGCAGCAAAATCGCCGGGTCGGTGAGCATGACGCGTGCGATGCACAGCAGCTGTTTTTGACCCTGGCTAAACGTGCCGCCGTCCTCGCCGATCACCGTATCGTAGCCGCCTGGCAGCTGCACGATAAACTTGTGCGCGTGCGCGCGCTTGGCCGCCTCGACAACCTGTTCGCGCGTGGCATCGGGACAACCGTAGGCGATGTTTTCCGCCACCGTGCCCTCGAACAGCCAAGTGTCCTGCAGCACCATGCCAAAGGCGCGGCGCAGGCTTGCGCGCGTGTAGTCACGCGAGGAACGGCCATCGACCGCAATGCGACCGGCATCGATATCATAAAAACGCAGTAGCAAATTGATGAGCGTCGTCTTGCCACAGCCCGTAGGACCGACCAGGGCAAAGCGCATACCGGGCTTGGCATCGATGCAGATATCCTGCAGCAGCTTGCGGTCGGGCACGTAGCTAAAGTCCACGTGTTCAAAAGTCACCTCGCCCTGCGGGGCGACAAGCTCTACAGCGTCCGACGCGTCGGGCTCCTGCTCGCGCGCATCGAGCAGCGCAAACATGCGGCGCGCCGAGGCGTACGCGGTCTGGATCTGCGTAATGACGTTGGTGACCTCGTTGAACGGCTTGGTGTACTGGTTGGCGTAGGACAGGAAGATCTGCACGCCGCCCACCGTAAGCGCCGCGGGCACGCCCGTGATCACGCCCACGCAGCCGATCACAGCGACCACGGCATAGATGATGTTATTGATAAAACGCGTACCGGGGTTGGAGAGCGAACCCATAAACTGCGCGCACTCGCCCGCGGTGTAGAGCTCGGCATTGAGGGCATCGAAGCGCTGCTGAGCGTTGGGGCCATAGGCAAAGGCGTCGACAAGCTTTTGCTCGCCCACATACTCCTCGATATGACCACCGAGCTGCCCTTGAATGCGCTGCTGAGCCGTAAAGCTCTTGTTGGAGAGCTTGGCAATAGCACCGGCAGCAAAGATGGAAAGCGGCGTGACGAGCACCACCACGAGCGTCATGGTCAGGTTAATGGAGAGCATAAACGCGAGCGTGCCCACGATGGTGATAACGCCGGTGAAAAGCTGGGTAAAACCCTGCAGCAGGCCGTCACCCACCTGATCCACGTCGTTGACCACGCGGCTCATAAGGTCGCCGTGGGCATGGCTGTCGATAAAGCTGAGCGGCATACGGCTGAGCTTGTCGCTCGCCTCCACGCGCATGTCGCGCACCGTCTCGTAGGACAGGCGGTTGACGCAGTAGCCCTGTAGCCACTGGAAGGCCGCAGCACCTACGACGACAATCGCGAGCTTGGTAACGAGCGGCAGCAGTGCGTCAAAGTCCACCTGCCCGGCGGCAACGATCAGGTCGATGCCCTCGCCGATGAGGATGGGCGTGTAGAGCTGCAGAATCACGGAGATGGCGGCGCTCACAAACGACGCAACAAACGAAATGCGATGCGGACGAACGTAGCCCAGCAGGCGGCGGGTCACCGCACCCACGGGATAGCGCTCGGGATCGCCGGGCTGGCGCGGACCGTCGCCCAGGTCGTTGAGGTTATCGTTACCGGACACGTTGGCCGTCATCGTGGCGACCGAACCGGAGGAAGTGTACGGATTCATTTAGCAGCCCTCCTTTGCGCAGACAGATGCAGGGGCGGTCGGGGTGGGCGCGAGCGCTGCACTCCCCTGCTGACCCTCGAGCTCCTCGCGGCGAAGCTGCGACTGGCAAATCTCGCGATAGAGCTGACAGGTCGCGTACAGCTCGTCATGCGTGCCCAGGCCCGCAACCGAGCCGTGGTCAAGTACGCAGATCATATCGGCGTCGCGCACGGTCGAAACGCGCTGGCTTACGATCACCGTAGTCAGCGGCAGCCCGCCCTCAGCAGCGCCACACACGCTGCGCTCGCGGATGGCATGGCGAAGCGCCGCATCAGTCTTAAAGTCAAGTGCCGAGGCGGAGTCGTCCATGATCAGGACCTGAGGCGAGCCCACCAGGGCGCGCGCGATGGTCAGGCGCTGGCGTTGGCCACCGCTGAAGTTTTTACCGCCTGCCTCGACCGGGGCATCGAGCCCCTGCGGCTTGTTGCGCACGAACTCGCTCGCCTGCGCCATGTCGAGCGCCGCCCAGAGATCCTCGTCGGTCGCAGCCTCGTCGCGCCAGGTCAGGTTGCTGCGGATGGTGCCGCTCACCAGCGACGCGCGCTGTGGAACGGTCGCGACCACACGGCGCAGCTGGTCGAGCGGCCAGGTGCGCACGTCGGCGCCCATCACACTCACGCTGCCGGTGCTCGCATCGTACAGGCGCGGGATAAGCGAGACGAGCGTGGACTTGCCGCTACCCGTACCGCCGATAATGCCAAGCGTCTTGCCCAGCGGGAGCTCCAGGGTCACATCGTTGACGGCATTTGCCGCGCCCGCGCCAAAGGAGAAGCTCGCATGGCTCAAGCTCAGCGCGGGGACCGGAACAGCGCCACCCGCCAGTTCGCTCGGCTTGGGCAGCGCAACCGACTGATTGCCCTCGTCGGTGATGCTCGGCTCGCAGTTGAGCACCTCGTTGATACGCGAAGCACTCGCGCTCGCCTTGGTAAAGACCACGACCAGGTTGGCGACGTACACGATGGAGGTCAGGGTCTGCGTCATGTAGTTCACAAACGCCATGACCTGGCCCTGCGTAAGCTCGCCCACGTTGACCTGGATGCCGCCCACCCACAGGATGGCGCACACGCCCAGGTTCATCACCAAAAACGTGACGGGATTAAGGATTGACGAGAGCTTGCCCACCGCGATGGCGGTATTGGCCTGGTCATCGGCGGCTTGGGCAAAGCGCTCGCGCTCGTGATCTTCGCGTACAAAGGCGCGAACCACGCGGGCGCCCGAAAGCCCCTCGCGGCAAATGAGCGCGATGCGGTCGAGCTTTGCCTGCAGCTGCTTGTAGTACGGAATGCAGCGCGCCATGACAAACCAAAACACCAGGCCAATGGCGGGCGTGCAAATCAAAAAGATCATGCCGAGCTTAAGGTCGATGGCAAGGGCCGCGCACATAGAGCCCACCGCCAAGAAGGGCCAGCGGATGAGCATGCGCACGCCCAGCGCCACGGCAAGCTGCACCTGGTTGACGTCGTTGGTGATGCGGGTGATAAGCGACGGCGTGCCAAAGCGGTCGAGTTCGGCATAGCTCAACTTGTTGATGTGCTGGTAGAGCGCACCGCGGATATCGGTGCCCATGCCCTGCGAGGTGAGCGCCGCCATCTTTTGGCAGACGAGCGTAAACGAGATGCCGATCACAGCCATGGCGCCAAGCAGCATACCGTAGTGGACGACGGCGTTGACATCGTGTGCGCCAATACCCTTATCGATCATCTGGGCAATCACGAGCGGCGTAAGCAGGTCAAAGATCACTTCGATCAGCTTGCACGCAGGGCCGATCACCATATATCGGCGAAACTTACCACCAAAACGCCTGAGCAGCTCAATCATAAAAAGGCGCTCCCTATCATCATCCACATTCAATTCGAACCATGATAGTACCGCCACCCCAAAAGAAGCGTAAACAACTCGTCATTTCTAGCGGGGTTCAGTTTTCAGAGGGGTATACGCGCACGCCCGATCAATGGCGGGCAAACCGCCTGATATACTTACATTAGTGCTACCAAGTTAGTCGCCGACCCTTGAAATGAGGTGCCGAGATGAACGACATTCTCGCAAGAAGAGCAAGACGAGCAACTGTGGGCATCGCCCTTTCCGCGGCACTTGTCGCGGGAATCGCCCCCGTAACGGCGATCGCGGCAGAAACCAGCTCCCCCACCGGTGCAGTTGCCTTGCAGACGGAAGATGCGGCCGCCGCAAAAGAAAGAGCGTATGCAGCTATGCAGGAAGCGCTCAAAAACCTCGAGGCCGCGAAAGACGCCGCAAGTCCCGAGAAACTTGCGGAAATCGATGATGACATTGCCGCATTTCAAGAACTCTACGACATGGTGGTGGCGGAAGCCGTCAAACGGAGGGAACCCCTTCCCGCCATGCAAGCGAACGTCGATGCAGCCCAAGCCAAATACGATGAGGCCCACAACCGGACAAGCGGCCTTCAGGCAGAATTGGATAAGGCACTTGAAGCACTCGGCGACGAGGAGCCCAGCACAGCTATTAAGGAGCATATTAAGCAGTTGCGCAGTGAGATCATGGCGGCAGAAAGGCGAGAAAAATCTTATGAAGATGATCTTCACTCCTACCAACGCCGACTCGAAAGCCAGGAAAAACAGGTTCAGCATTTCGAAAGTGAGGCAGAGGAAGCTAAAGCCCACATCGACGAGGACATAGCCAAGCGAAATGCGCTCCTCGGCGATTTGGAAAAGGCGCAAGCGGCCTATGATGACGCCTGCAAGGCATACGAAGAGGCAAAGGCCGCGGCAGATAAGACCACCTCGCCCGAGATAACGAAACCCGCCGAGACAGTGCCTCCCTCCGGCTCAACGCAACCCGCCGAGGCGACACCGCCCGTTGCCTCACCTGCAACCGGCAAAGACGCCCCATCGAGCTCCACCAAGCAGGCGAACTCGAGCAGCGGCAAGCAAGCAGATACGACCGCCGGCAAGCTCGCAAACACGGGCGACACAGCGCCGAGCGCAATCGCACTCGCAGCAATCGCCGCCGCAGGCCTCGGAATAACCGCCACAGCCACACGCCGCGTCAGGAACTCAAAATAGCTGCCAGCGGTTATTGTCTTCGCCAATCCACAAGCCAAGAGACAAAAAGAGGTCCGTTTCCCCAACCCAGGGAAACGGACCTCTTTACTTGAAAAAACAAATGGTAATGCCGCCGTCTCTTGAACCACGCAGCCATCAATGCCCAGACAACGCCAACGAGCAGCATTCCTTAAGGGATAGATTAAATTAGATAAACGCGCCTTTACGGGTGATTTTTGGACGACGGGGCCCGGCCGGCGGCGAGGTGTTTGGTAGTCGAGCGATCCCGCAGGCGCAGCCGAGGACCAGCGAGACACCAAACACTTCGCCGCCTCCTGGACCGCGTAGCCATCGATGTTTTGGCAAAGCCAGCGAGCGCCACCCAGAGCGAACAAGTTGGCATGAAAAAGGCAAGGCATAGACCTTCTGGTCATGCCTTGCCTTTTGAATGACAAATTGTCGCTCTGGGTGGCGCGCAGCGTCGAGCATTGCGCGGTTTGGTAAAACCGCGCAAAAAGAAAGCCCGTGCGCTCGATGGATTCGGATGCCCGACAGAGGCTCCTTATGGCTGCTTCCTTCCGGACCTGACCAGATTCGGAACATGTCGTCATCCGAACCCATCGAACACGCTAGGCGCTCGGTATATCTTACCTGCTCCCGTCCAGCAGGGCAAGTGGGGCGAACCCATCGGATGGATTCGCCCCACTCGTACATATCGCTAGCGGCGCCTACGGTACAGGACCGCGCCGCCCGCTGCGGTCAGCGCGCCGATGCCGGCCATGGCCGCGAGCGCCTCGACCGGCAGGCTGCGGTCGCCGGTGTCGGGCATACCGCCCTTGGAGCCGTCACCGGAGCTGCCGCCGGAGCCGTTATCTGAACCGCCGCCCGAGCCGCCGCCCGGCGTGCCGGGGTTCTCGGGGGTGCCGGGCTCCTCGGCGTAGCTGTTGGTGGAGACCGGCGGCAGGCCGGCGTCGCCCTCGTAGGAGACCTTCGCCGACAGATAGCCCGTCTTGGTGCCGTCTGCTGCCTCGTCGCTCACCGTGACGACGATCTTGTGCACCGCCTTGTCGTAGGTCACGTGCGCCTGGCCGTCGTCGACCTCGCTCACCGTGAAGGTGTAGGTGCCGGCCTGCTTGAACGTCAGCGCATCGAACGTGACGCTGCCATCGGCGGCATTCTTGGCGATCGACATGACCTTGCCGTCCCGGCTCTTGAGCTCAAAGCTAAACTGGCCCGCCTTGAGCTCGGCACCCTTGAGCACCTTGGCGGCGCCCAGCTTGAGGGTGACAGGCGCGGCCTCGTAGCCGTTGGTAAACGTCACCGAGGTTTCGTTCGCGGCATTGCCCCCGGCATCCATGAGCTCGTGCTTGACGACGAGCGTGCCGTTACCGGCGTCGACAACCGTCGTGCGCACGCGGTACGTCGTCTTGTCGTACGTCACGCCGCCCGCCGTGCCGGCGACCTCGCGCAGCTCGTAGCCGTGCGTACCGGGCGCGGTGTAGGTGACGGGGCTGAGCGCGACCGTGCCGTCGGCGGCGTTCTTGCCCGTCGCCGCGATGTTCTCGCTGCCGTCGGCGGCAAGCTCGACCAGCTGGAACTCGAACTCGCCCTCGGCCAGGTCACGACCCTTGAGCTTCTTGCTCACCTTGATCTGGTCGGTGACGGAGCTCGGTGTCGGGTTCACGCCGTAGGTGTTGGTGAACTCGAACGCGCCCTTGCCCTTGGGCGTGCCCTCTGCGGGCAGGACCTCCGCGGCGAGCGTGCCCGCGTTGGTGTCCTCGACCACCCTGACCGTGAAGGTCCTCGTCGCCGTCGCGTCGTTGACCACGCCGTCGACCGAACCGGACTCGCTCACCCGGTAGGCGAACGTCTTGGTGCGCAGGCCGTCGCCGTCGATCTCGACGTCATCGAGATCGCTCGGCTGCCTAAACGTGACGCTGCCCAGCTCGACGTTGCCGGCGGCGTCGTTGGTCGCCTCAGTCACTGTCTTGCCGGAGGCGTCAACCGGTGCGGGCGCGCCGTCCAGCGGCTCGATCTTGAAGGTGTACTTGCCCGCGATGTCGGCCTGCGCCAGGCCGAGTCCGGCCTGGCCGAGCGCCAGCGTCTTGGTACCCGCGATGTCGACCGTCGCCTCGTCGGCGCTATAGCCGTTCACGAACGACAGCGTGCCGTCGGAGCCCTCGGGATAGACCACGGCAGTGTCCAGCCCGCCCTTGCCGTTATCGGTCACCTTGACCGTGATGTCGAAGCTCGAGGCGGTCGCCGTCACGCCCGCGGGCAGCCGGTCCGTGCCGTCCTCGGATACGGTATAGGGAATGACCCATGAGCCGTCGGCGGCCCTGGTGGCGATGCCGCCCGCCACCATCCGCTCGAGAGCGTCGGTGGTGTAGGCAATGGGCGAGAACGCAAGTCCCGCGGCCTCGCCGTCGCCGGAGGCCTGGTTGGTCGCAGTCGCGACCACGTTACCCTGGGCATCGCGGACGGAGAACGAGAACTCGCCCGCCGCCGCGGCGCGGCCCGCCAGCGTCTTGGTGGCATTAATTGCCACGTTGCCCTCGCCGCCGAGCGTTCCGGTGGCCTCGTAGGAGTTCTCGAACGCGACCGTCACGGGCGCAGGCGTCGCCGTGACGTCATCTGCCGTGGAGACCTCGCTGCGGGCGACCTCGACACCGTCCTTGGCAACTGTGGTCGTGACCGTGAGCTTGCCCGTCGCGGCATCGTAGGCGGGCGCGATGGTCACCGTGCGCGGCGCGGTGTCGTTGGCGTAGCCCTCGCCGCCGAGTTTGGTCTCGGTGACGGTGAAGCTGTAGGTCTTGCCCGCGTCGGCGTCGGTGAACTTCGCATCGCTGCCCGCAGCACCGCCGACGAGGTCGATCAGGTCGGCCTCTCCGTCATCGGCAGCGGCCACGGCGTAGGCATCCTTGTCGGTCTTGAGGCCGAGCTTGGCGGCCGTCTCGGCGTCCGCGGTCACGGTGAAGGCGAACTGCCCCGCCTCCATGGCGCGGCCGGAGAGCGTCTTGGACAGGCGCACGCCCGCACGGGCCGAGTAGTCGAGCTCGGTCGTGTAGGTGTTGACGAAGTCGCCGCCGCTCGCCTGCGCGATCGCGGGCGTCGTGGCCGTGAGGTTGCCGGAGCCGTCGTCGGCCACGGTCACCGTCATCGTGGCGACGTGGCCGTCGTAGGCCACACCGGCGATGGCGGAGCCGTCATCGGGCCTGGCCTCGCGCACCGTGTAGGTGAAGGTCTTGGCGCGCACGCGCTTGCCGCCGACCTCGGCGAACCCGGCGTCCTTGATGTCGTTAAGCGTGTAGCGGATGGCTCCGAAGTCGAAGGCGACCCTATCGCCCGCCTTGGTGCCGGCGGCGGCCGTCACGCTGACGGTCTTGGAGCCGTCGGCAGAGCCCTCGGGCATGGGGGCGCCGCCCTCGCCCGTAAGCGTGAACTGGAAGCTATCGCCCTCAGCCCAGTCGCGGCCCTTGAGCGCCTTGGTGAAGAGCCCCGCGGTGGAGACGTCTCTGCCCTCGGTGACCGTTCCGTACGTGTTGGTGAACGCGACGGTCGCGCCGTCCTCGGTCACGGCGCCTTCGGCCTTGGAGCCGTCGGCCCCGTTGACCGTGGTCGTGTAGCCCTCGGCGGCGTCCTCGGTCACGGTGTAGCGCGCGCCCACGGGCAGGCCGGCGATGGTCTTCTCCCCGCCGTCCTTGAGCGTGAAGGTCGCCTTGCCGTCCGTGAACGTCACGGCGTGCTCGCCCTTGCCGAAGGTGCCGGAGACGGGCTCGCCGTCCCCGTCGGTCAGCGTGACCGCAAAGCCGAACTCGCGCTGGCTGTCGCCGCCGACGACCGTCTTCTTGACGGTGAGGCTGCCGGTCTTGGCGGTGTTGGTAAAGACCGCCGCCTCGACCGTGCGCTCAGCAGCGTCGCCCGCATCGTCAGTCAGCTGTGCAATCTTGGTCTTGGCAGACAGCTTGCCGGCGCCGTTGTCGGTCACCGTGACGGTGGCACGATAGGTGGCCTTCGAGAAGATGAGCGACGTCTCGTCACCCGACGGCTCGGTAATCACATAGGTATAGGTACCGGGCTTGGTGTACTCGATGGTACCGAAGTTGCCGACCTGGGCATCCTTGTGCAACTCAATCGTCGACACGCCTTCCTTGGCGCCCTTGGGCATGGGTGCCTCACCCTGGGCAGTCAGCATCATGGTAAAGGCATCCGCCTTAGTCCAGTTGCGACCGGAGATCTTCTTTTGAACCTTAAAAGCGTTCTCCACCTTTGTGGACTCCACGCTGTAGACGTTGGTGAAGCCCACCTTCGTCGCCTGTCCGACGGTACCCTTCTGGGGGTTCGCCTTATCGACAACCGCAAAGCCGTCCTCGCTCGTCATGAGCTCACCCTTGGAGTCGAGCTCCTGCACCTCGTAGTGCGCACCTATGGGCAAGGTAACCGTGACGGAGCCGCCGGCCTTAAGCGCGATGGTGTCACCGCTCTTGATCTGTCCGCTTACATAAGTGCCGTTGGTGCCATCGGGGCGACCGGCGTACGCAAAGGTGCCGGCCAGAGGCGTTGTGCCATCGGCCTGGTAGAGCAGCACCTTAAAGGTAAATGCCTTGTTGGGCGCGGTGATGCCTTCGGCGGCCGTGACCGTCTTGCTCAACGTCAGGCGCCCGTCAGAAACCTGATCGGTGGTGGTGTTGGTCTTGACGGCAGGGTTGTTGCCGACCGCCACCGACGCCTGATTGGAGATGTCGCCCGAAGCGCCACCGCTCTTAAACGCGTCCTCGGTCACGCGGACCTTAAACTGAACCGTGCCCTCCTTGCCGGCGGGAACGTCCTTCAATGCCCAGGTGAGGTTGCCGTCATTGTCCTTGGAGCCGGCATCCTTATGGTCGCCGGCGAACTCCACGAACTCGGTTCCCGCGGGAACGGCATCGGTAATCACCACCGTGGCAGGTGCGTTCTCGGTGTTCTTGTAGCCGATGGTGTAGGTGAGCTCATCGCCCAACCTAACGCCCGACCCCTTCGAATCCTGAGCGTCGTTCTCGGACTTCTTGGGCACGAAGTTCGTCGTGGTGCCGGTATAGCTCTTGCTCTTGTCGCCGACCTTAACGGTGGCAGTATTGTTGATGGCGCCAACAGCGCCTTGGGCACCCTTCACAGCGTCCTCGGTGATCTTTACGCGCACGCGCACCGAACCGTGGCTGCCCGCGGGTTGCTTACCCAAGTTCCAGGTGAGCAACTGACCGCTCGCAGCGCCCTTATCGGCAAACTCGCCCTCAAAGGCCTCGAACACAACGCCCGTGGGCAGCTCGTCGGTCACGGTCACGTTGGCCGAAACCAGATTACCGGCGGCGTCGGCCTCGGTATTGGCCCAGTTGATGGTATAGACGTAGGAGTCGCCCACAGAAAGCAACTGCCCGTCGATGTCCACATCGGGCTTCGCGACCGTGCCAATCGTCTTGACCTTATCACGCGTGTTGTGGAAGACGATCTTACCCTTCTCGGTACCATCGCGATAGGTCACCTTGGACGTCAGATTGCCGTCGTTGTGGTCGGTCACCTCGAGCAGCACTCGGCACGTCGCAGACGTATCCACGGGACGCACACCCTCGGGCAGGTTGGCCATGCGCTCCTTTGCCACCAGGTTAAAGCTGTAGGTGGTGGTGTGGTCGGCATTGTGACGCTTGGTGGCAATGCCATCGTTGACGGCGCCGGCAAGGTCAATCGTCTGCTCATGAGTTCCGCTGGTAGCATCGCCAAGCTTAAAGTTAACCTTACCAAAGTCGACCGTAGCGGTACCGTCCTCGTCCGCCTGAGTCGTGCCCTCATCCATCTTTTCGAGCGAGCCGTCGGCCTTCTCGGCATACAAGTCAAATGTATACTGGTCAGCCTCGATCTTGTCGCGGGAGTCCATTACCTTCTCGGCAGCAAGACCCTCAAAGGTTCCTTTCGCGATGTAGCTGTTGGTAAAGGACACCTGGGCCTTGGCGGTACCGCTCTCGGAGCTTAACTTCGCATCAGCGGAAAGCTCGACGTTCTTGGCGTCATAGTGCTTGGCCGTGGTCACGGTATAGAGCGAACCGTTATCGCGTTTCTTAACCGCAATCTCTACCTTCCAATAGGTGGAGTCGTATGTATAGCCGCCCTTGCCGCCGTCATTCTCGACAACCTTGTAGGTAAACGTCTTACCCGCATCTTTCGTCGCAAAGGTCAGGCCGCCCAAAATACCGGTATGGGACGTGCCGTCGGCCTGCGGCTCATCGTTTGTCACGGTGAGCTTGCCCTCATCCGCGCGCAGCAGCTTGTTGAGCTTTTCGATTGAAGCATCGTCCTCGCCCGTTACCGTAAAGCCAAACATGCCGGCATGCAGATCGTGCCCGTTGAGCGTCTTGACGATCTCAAGACCGCCCTGGAGCTCGTAACTCGTTGAAGTTTGGTAACTATTGGTGAAGATAAAGCCTTCCGAGCCGGTCGTGCCATCGTCGCGGGCCACAAGCTTGCCGCCCTCATCGGTTACGGTGACGGTCACGGTATAGATGTGCTGGTCATACTTCCACTCGCCGAGGCCGCCATTCGGGGCCAGCTCGTTAATAGCAAACTTATACGTGCCCGGCTTGTTAAAGGTGAGCTTCGAGAAGTCGACCTGATAGTGCTCCCCGTCCTTGAGGCCCTCCTTCGTTTGCTTCTTCTCGACATAGCCGTTGTCCGCACTCATCGAGGAGCCGGTGATGAGATTGCCGCTGATGGCAGCCTTGGTAGCATCGTCAGCCGCGGTCATAGCAAAGGTGAACTTGCCCGGAGCATCGGCACCGGCAACCACCTTCGTCACGGACGGGGTGTAGGTTGCCGCCTCGGTGACCGTATAGGTGTTCTTGAATTTGACCGTCGCGACACCGGTGGACGTTGCACCCGACGGATAGATCCACTGGCCCTCGAGCTCGTCCTTGCCATCGACCTGCTTGCTTACCGATGTCGTGACCCTGAGCGTGCCGTCGCCGTTATCCGCTACGACGGCCCTAACCGTATGGACCGTCTTGTCGTACGTATAGCCCGTCGCCTTGTCGTCAATCTCGCTCACCGTATAGGTGAACGTCTTGCCGGCATCATCCTGAGTGAAGGTCAGCCCGCTCGCAGTTACCAAACTCACGGTCTTGGGGGCGTCGGCCTCGACATTTGCGGTCTCAAAGACCCTGCCGTCCGTGGAAATGCCGACCTTGCTGGCAGATGTCTCGTCAGCAGGCTTGACGATATAACGGAACGTGCTCTTAGGCGAGCCAAAAATGGTCGCGTCCTTGGGATACGTCAACGTCTTCTCAATCTGCAGACCGCCAGCAGCGCCATAGTCGAGGCTTGCCTCATAGCGATTCACAAACGAGACGGCAGGCGTTGTGGCGCCGACCTCACTTGCATCGTACTGCTGCACGTAAGTATTCGGTTTTTGCTTGAGCTCGACGATCTTTTCGTCCGTCAGCGCGCTCGCGTCGGCGCCGTCGCCCAGCAGCTCCGTCACACCCGTACCCTTGAGCACGGTCGTCACGGTATAGAGCTTAGCGGGGTCGTTCTTGCGTGCAAGAACCTTGACGAGCACGATGGCATCGCCCGTGTAGCCGATGTCATAGGCGTAGCCGGCAGCCGCTGCAGGCTGGTTCTCGTGAATGCGATAGGCAAACGTATGGCCCAGATCCTGCTCCGTGAGCGTACGAGCAAAGAGCTTCTCTTGCCCGCTTGCGCCCACCACGGCACCGGACACGCCGGCCTCCGCCGCCTTATTGGACAGGCTAGCCTCGGCGCCGTCGACCGACGTCTGAACGCCGTTGTACCAAAGGCCCGTCACGGCAAAGGTAAACTGGCCCGCGATAGAGGCGCGACCCTCAAGGGCCTTGCTCACCGTCATGCCACCAAAGGTGCCCGATGCATGGTACGCGTTGGTAAAGGCAGCCTTGTCAGTTACGGGCTTGTCCACATCGGAGGCACCGGTGTTGGCGTAGGTCACGCTCGACACGCGCAACTCGCCCGCATGGTTGCCCGACTCGTCCAGATCGGTCACCACGACGGTCGCACGGGCGGTGTGCTTGTCCATGGACATGCCCGCCTGGCCATCCTGCGCAGCATCCTCGGTGATGTTGAAGCTAAAGGTGCCTGCGCGGTTGAACGTCACGGTCGGGGCGGCTTCGGTGCCAAAGGAGAACGATGCCATGCGTCCCGACTCGGGCGTGCTGGCGACAGCTTGGTTGGTGTTAATGACAACGACACCATCCGTTACCGCCTGCTTTGTAGTCTTACCCAGGCTAGTTGCGCCGTCATCGTCCGCAGCGGCGGCAAGGTTAAAGGTATAGCTCTCGTCCTGGTTCCAATCGCGACCGCTCACGGTCTTCTGACCCTGCAGGGTCACGCTCGTGGGCTTCACGCTATATATATTGGTAAAGGACGGTGTGGCGTTGTTGTCCAGTTTCTCTACCGAGCCGTCCTCTGCGGCCTTGTAGTACTCAACCGAAGTCTGGATGCCGGCACCCTTCTCGGCGTTGCGCACTACGGCGTAATAAACCGATCCGTCGTAGGTCATACCCGTAACACTGCCGGGATTCTCAGCGAACTTGTAAACGTAAGCGCGTCCCGCATCCGGCTTGGCGGTATAGGAGATCGCCGGCCAGGTCACCGCGCCATCATCGGCGTTGTTGCCCACGGTCGCGGTGTTGCCCTCGGTACCCTGAGGCATGGGGGGCTTGATGCTCGGTACGACCGTCTTGGGGTCGAACGCTGCGTCGTCGTCCGCATAGCCGCCCATACCCTCAAGCGTAAAGCTAAAGGTATTCTGGGCAAGCAGGAAGGTCCCGGCGTTGTCGGTTAGGCTCTTTTGAGCATGGATGGTGATGTTCCTCTCATGCTCGTCGTAGCGGTTGGTGAAGATCGCGTCGGCAACCTCTGTCTTGGTGTCGTCGCCCGCGTCGTTGCGCTCCTGCGTCATCTTCACGCTCTTAACGACAAGAGCACCAGCTTGGTTGTCCTCCACCACGACCTCCGCTTTATAGCGGGCGGCGGAGTAGCTTATGCCGTCTGCCCCGGCATCGGAACCGGGGATAACCTCCGAGATGGTATAGGTGTACGTGCCGGGCTTGGCATAGGTGATGTCGCCAAACGTTGCCGTCTTATAGGTGATGTCGCCAACCGTTTGCGTCTGGGAATTCTTGGTAAGCTCGACCGTCGACACCTTGCTCTTGGCGCCATTGGGCATGGGGACGCCGTCGTCGGCTGTAAGCTGCACGGTAAAGGAATCGCCATCGGCCCAATCGCGACCTTCAAGCAACTTCTTGGCGCCCAGCCTATTCTGGGCGTCGAGCGTTACGGACTTGGCGCTGTAGTTGTTGGTGAACTCAAGCGTGTTATCGGCGGGAATCTGTCCGCCCGCAAGCGCGACAATCTTGCCCTCGATGGTGTTGCCAGTTCCCGACTGCTCCTTGCCGCCGACCTTGCGGCTCACGAGGCTAAAGCCAGCCGGAAGCACCGACTCGTCGGCAGAGCCGGTCACAGTGTTGACGATACTCGCCAGTACATTGCCACTGGACGCCTCGCCCTTGGTGGTGAGCTCGCTCACACTGTAGTTGTCACCCTTCTTGAGGTCGTATACGCGAATGGTCTCGCCGGCCTTGATGGAATGGGTGTCGCCGTTATTGAGCATGAAGGAGTTGCCCACGGCCTTGCCATTCGCATCGAATACGTGTGCCTCATAGCCCTTCTCGGAATCCGGCAGGGTGAACTTAAACGTAAAATCCTTGGTAGGCGCGGTAAGGCCACTGTCCGCCGTCACGGTCTTAGTCACTTGCAGGCGTGCCACACGACGATCGGTATACTGCACGGCCGTTGCCGTGGTAAAGAGATGATTGAGCTGAAGCGTGCCCAGATCGGTGCCATTGGTGGCATCATCGTCTTGATAAAGGGCCATGCGGTTGATGCCCGTATCGGCAAAGATGGTCGCCAGCTGGCCGTTGCGCTCGCCACCGTCCTCGACATAGCGCAAGACGGTCTTGGTGCCCTGCGCCGTCTTGTCATAGCGCATGTGCATCAGGTCGTTCGCCAGAGAAGGCGTTACACCCTCGGCGGTGCACTCCTGGCCCCACGTCAGGCTTCCGCTGGCGTCAACGGTCGCACTCTGCAGCTTGCCCTTGATGTGCGTAAGCGTGTTGTCGATCGAGTCAGGAGAGCCAAACTGTGCCAACGAGGCAATCAGCGAACCCGGGCCGCTCATGCTGCGCACACCGTCGTCTTCCTTGCCGGCATCCACATACACACCCGAATCGTCCACGATTACCTTGGTGATGGTGTTGTTAATCTCATGGCCATCTGGACTTACAGACTCACGCAGGTAGTACGTACCCTTGATAAGGGGTGCATGCTTTGTCGAATCGAGTGGGAAGCATGCAGCACCCTCAATGTCATACGGATAGGTCATGCCGTTTGCCTGCACGGTGTCATACGGCGTGGCGCCGGCTTCAATGGCATACGTGCTGGGGCTATCGCCGGTAACGTCCTTGGCCTGGTACAGCTCAAACGTCGCGCCGTTCACGGGCTTGCCCAGGTCGTCAACCTTCTGCACAAACAGACGATTCTGGACGTTGGTGAGGTGAATCACCGTAGAGAACTGCCTGTTTATCGTTTGATATTGGACCATAGAGGTGTTGTCGATGGTTGCCTCCGCCAGAGACGATGCTGTGGTGTGATACACCGCCACGGTATATTCGGACTGGGACTTGTCCGTCATCATGGCGGCGTACTTCTCGATATCGCCGGGCAGCGACCTGACCGTTACCTCGTAGTCGCCCTTGGTGTTGACGCCAAAGACGCTCGTATCTGCCGATTTGGCAGCCTCGACCGCACCGGCAATGCCATGCGCAGAGCATAGCTTGTAGCCCTCGAGCGGATTGCCCGTGACCGCCGTCCATGCGCTTTCGTCCGTGTCACTCTTGCTCTTATCGGTGCGCTTGAGCACGACAGCAAAGGTCGTACCCAAGCTAATGGGTTTGTCCTTATTGTCTTTTGTCTCTTTGCTAAGGGAAATGGTCTCCTTAGCGGCCAGATAGCCGCCGTTCAGCCACATGCGGCTGCCCGTCCATGACTTGTCGTCGGCTGTTGTAACCGTTGTCTGCGGTGCAACCACCGCGCCACCCGTGCCACTTGCCGCGGCCTTGTACTGCAGGTGCAGCTCACCTGGCGTTGCAGTGGTCGATGAGGTCAGGCTCGAGCGGTATCCCTTGGGCAGGCTAACCTCTTTGAGTACAAAGTAGTCGTTTTTATTGGCGTGCTCTTCGTCGAAGGAGAGAACGGAACCGTCCGGCTTCAGAAGCACCAGCTGGCCATTGGCGTCCGTCGTGCCCTGAGCGATGGCCTCATCCTGCGCGTTCCAGTTGGCATCTGACTGATACAGAGCAAACTCGGCACCCTGGACTGCCTCGCCGTTCTGGTCGACCTACGCGACCTCGGACGACGGCAGGGTGGTGAGGTTGAACTTAAGCGACATGTTCGATGCGCCCGCGCCACGCTCCAGATAGAAGAAGCTCAGCGTGTGCTTGGAGCTGTCGAGGAAGGTGTTGCCGGAGAATCTTCTGTTTGAAGTATCTGCGCCGGCAGCTTGGAACATCGCCTTAATGGTGGTGTCTTGAATTGTCTTTTCGGGATCATTTGCATTGTCGACATGACCGACATGCACGCCACCGGTGGCGAAGTTGATCTTGAGCGTCGCCTTCTCGTGGATGCCACCCAGATCGCCCACGAGTACGCCATCGATGTACACCCAGACGTCATCGTCGCCCGAGAACTCAAAGATCATATCTTTGTTACCGGTGGTCTTGCCGCTCGCAGGCTGGACAAACTCCGTGGTCACGGACATTCCAAAGTGATGGTTGAGGTTCGTGCTTCCATCAATGATCTGCTTAGGGGAGAGGCTGTTGCCCTTCTCATCAAAAACCTTGTCAGCCGAGTCGAAGGGGAAGAACTGGCCCAGATTTGCATCTGATACGCCGCCCTTATATACGCCCGCCTTATCGTAGACGTTAAAGGAGTTGGTCGTGGGGTTATACACGGCATAGTTACCATAGTTACCGTCAGAGCCGTACGAGTCGTAGACGTAATAGCCATCTTTGAGCTGGAAAAGGCCTTGCACGTTGTTGTAAACGGCCTTGCCATTCTGCTTGCCGTTGGCCTGACTGTCGTTGTTAAAGAGATAGGCCAGCGACTCATCGGTGCAATCGCCTTTCGTGCCGTATGAAGCATAGGTGCCAGCCTTGATCTCGGGATAGCCATTCACCAGCGTGTTCTTCACAAATGGAAGACGTCCAAAGCCGTCAATGCCGCTTCTTCCCGTCCATTTATTAATGCCCGATCCGGCACCGCCATTGAACTTGAGCTGGTGACCTTTGTTGATGCCGGTGTTGTCATTGCCATTTTTGTTGTTTATGTTGACGGACTTATCATTGTCGCCGTTCACGACCCAATAGTCGAACAAATTGACCGTAGTGCCGGTGGGATTCACCGTCTGCACGGTGTGGTTGCTAAAGGGATCCGCTTGATCGGCCGACGCACTCGTCGCGCCAAACAAGAGCGCACACGCCGCCAGCGGGACGGCCAAAACCCTAAGGACACGCTTTGCGGTATTGGTTTTCTTGCCAAAAGGCTTTAGCATTTCTCGAGCTCTCGCACACACGCGATTCATGAAGGCCCTCCCCAAATCCATGAGGACGTCAAGCAGCGACTCGCTATATATGTGTGTCGTCCCCATCGATGCAAATATACGCCCCCCCCCGCGCAGAAACGCAAGGCAGGACATCGCTATATGCTTAAAATTGTAGCAATTTGGGTGACCCGAAATTTCGCCTCGGGTTGCCACTCAGGCTCAAAATCGAACCACTCGCGCCATCGACATACCCCAGTAGGACAAATCGACCGGCAATCTTTATCCCCCACATCCCACAAAGTAGCTAGTTTGGGACGGGACTATTTTGACTACTTGGGCAATCAGATCGGCATGTAGTCAAAATAACCCCGCCCCAAAAAGACTGGTCTGACGCTGCGCCACGAAAAGGACCTATCTACTACGTTTAGGCCGCAGGGGTCAACCATAGCCGGCTTTTTCGAAAATCGGCAAGCTTTCTACCTGCGGTTTTAATTTCACAAAATCCGGGATGGTCGAGGGTGCCCGGTTTAACGTAGTAGATGGCCACGTTTCGTGGCAAACGGTCCGACCCAAGACCCAAGGCAGCCAACCTCGAATGGCCATTCTCGAAGTTGCGGTGGAATACGGACTGAATTGGCCCCTTAAAGGCAAAGACGCTCCGTATTCCACCGCAACTTATAGGGAGATAGGCCTTAGAGGCGGGCGAGGTCGTAGGATTGGGCGGCTGCCTCGCCGGCACAGATGAGGTTGGTTGTGGCTTCTTGCGGATCGATCGCCTGTTCCAGGCCCATGGGTTTGCGGCAAATCGGCAAAACCAAGTCAATACCCTGCTCACACACCGCATCCAGGTTGACGGCGCGACCACCCACGACGGCGACCACCGGCTTGCCATATCGCTTCGCACGACGGGCCACACCCACCGGCGCCTTGCCGGCGGCGGACTGCTCATCCATATTGCCCTCGCCCGTTATGACCAGGTCGACATCGCGCACGCGCTCGTCAAACCCCACGAGATCGAGCACCGTCTCCACGCCCGAACGCAGCTCCGCCCCGAGCGCCAGCAGCGCGGCACCCAGGCCGCCTGCGGCACCGGCACCGGGCACTCCGAGCACCGAGCCAAATGTCCGAGCACCCTCGGGCACGCGCAACAATCCCTGAGCCCGCACCCCGGTAATTGCCGCATCGAGCAGGCGACCGTAGCCGACCATCCAGCTGTCGTACCTGCGCAGCGCCTCAGCGCCATCCGTCGGCAGGCCCTTCTGCCCGCCAAACACCGCCAGCGCACCGCGGCGCCCCACGAGCGGATTCTCGACATCCGAAAGCACAACGATACGAGCGCCGCTCAGTGCACGAAGCGCTGACGTCAAATCGATACTCGACACGTGTTCAAGGCCCGCAAGACCGGGGACGACATCGCAGTCCTGATCATCGACCACACGCGCGCCCAGCGCCTGCAGCATGCCGGCGCCACCGTCGTTGGTGGCACTGCCGCCCAGACCAATATAGAGTGTCCTTGCGCCCGTGCGAACTGCGCGAAGCATAAGCTCCCCCACGCCATAGGTCGAAGCCGCCAACGCCGCCGACTCCGTGCAAGGCGAATACCCAATGCCGGCCGCCTCGGCCATCTCAATTACAGCCGACTCGTGCTCGTCGTCCACCAGTATCCGGGCAGACACGCGGTCGCCCCAGGGCCCTGCGACCTCGCAGGTTGAGAGCTCGTCACCGCAGGCGGCAACGGCATCGAGCGTTCCCTCGCCACCATCTGCCAGTGGCAATGCGCGCACCTCGGCATCGGGCCAAACGCGGCGCACGCCTTCGGCAACCGCCGCCTCCGCCTGCGCGCTCGAAACGCTGCCCTTAAAGGAGTCGATTGCCAGCAGCACACGGCGGGGCCGGCGGCACGCGGGGCCAAAGTCAACCGACTCAACGGCGATATCTTCGGCACACGCGAGCGCCTCGGCATGAGCGGCATGCGCCTCAAGATCGGCCCCACAACCGCAATCAGCGCCGCCCGCTCCGCGCAGACCGCCAAAATAGCTACTCAGCAGCTCGCGGCATTCATCCGCCAGGACCCCAGCCGTCACGTTAAAGCGATGATTCAGGCGCGAGTCGGCATTGAGGTCATACAGGGATCCCAGCGCGCCCGCCTTGGCGTCACGCGCGCCATACACGCAGCGCCCCACGCGCGCGTTAACCATAAGCCCCGCACACATGCAGCATGGCTCGAGCGTCACGTACACCGTGCAATCGGAAAGGCGCCAACGACCGAGCGACCGAGAGGCAGCGCACAGGGCCGCGAACTCGGCATGAGCCGAAGGATCCTGGTCGAGCTCGCGCCGATTGTGCGCCCGCGCGACAATCTCGCCCGCGCGCACCACTACGGCTCCGATGGGCACCTCGCCCACCGCCGCGGCGGCTCGCGCCTCCGCCAGCGCCTCGCGCATGAACTTCTCGTCGATTTCGGTGATCGTCATCGTTCGCCTTCCCTGTTGCAAATTCAAAACGATGCTATCATTACGACTCACGGAGAGATGGCAGAGCGGTTGAATGCGGCGGTCTTGAAAACCGTTGAGCGCGAGAGCGTTCCGGGGGTTCGAATCCCCCTCTCTCCGCCACTTTAGTGATTCACCGGTGTCATGGTCCGCTCAAACAGCGCATCGACCACGTCGGCTATCTCAGGTCGACGCTCAAGATCGTGGCCCGATTCCCACCATATCGTGAAAAGTCGAATAATACCGCCGGCGACAAACTCAGACGTCGTCTCGAGTGACACGGGGGCCAGGGCATCCTCGGCAAGCACGTTCATCACACGCTCGCGGATGGAGCGGGCAATGCGGTCGCAAATAACGTTGGTCAACATGCCCGACATGCTGCTTGCCAAAATGTTATCCATGAGCTGCTCGTGCGCCAGAATCAAATCCATGGCATCGTCCAAAATCGCGTGCCGAAGCGCGCGCACGTCCTCGGCAGACACTGCGCCGGCCTCATCGGGCTGTTTTTGCGGCAAGCCCGACATGAGCTCATCGATATAAAAGGCAAAGTAATCGTTCTTGTCGCGAAAGTGCTTGTAGAACGTCGTGCGGCGAATCATGGCGCGGTCGCACAGCATGGCAACCGTCAGGTCCTCAAAACGATGCTCCTCGAGAAGCTCGGTGAAGGCATCGAACAGGGCGTGGTAGGTTTTCTTAATGCGAAGGTCCACTGGTATCGCCATCCTCAGGGCAAAGACAACACTCGTCAATCTGTCGCATATCTTACACCTGTACCTCGCGCGCTTTGCCCCGGTGCCGGCCCCGCCGAAAACACAACGCTTACCGGAAAGTTCGGCACGGCAAAACGTTGCGGGTATACTAGTAGCGTTATACCAACGGCAGCTGGCGCATGCCGCCGCGGCCATTCGAAACGGAGACATCATGCTTCCCGTCATCATCGGCATCGTTGTTGTCATTGTGATTGCCTGCGCCATCGCCGGCATCTACAACAACATGGTCACCAAGCGTAACCGCATCGATAACGCCTGGCAGAACATCGATACGCAGCTGCAGCGCCGCAACGACCTGATCCCCAACCTGGTCGAGACCGTCAAGGGCTACGCCAAGCACGAGCAGGAGACGCTCTCCGCCGTGATCAGCGCGCGTAACACCGCCGTCAAGGCCACCACGCCCGAGGCCAAGATGGAAGCCGACAACGTGCTGACCGGTGCGCTGCGCCAGCTCTTCGCCGTGGCCGAGGCCTATCCCGATCTTAAGGCAAACACCAACTTTACGCAGCTGCAGGCATCGCTCGAGGATACCGAAAACAAGATTAGCTATGCACGCCAGAGCTACAACGACTGCGTGCTCAGCTACAACAACGCCATTCAGACGTTCCCGGCTGTCATCTTTGCTGGCATCTTCCAGTTTAAGGAGCGCCAGGGCTTCGAGGCCGCCGAAGCAGCCTGCCAGGCCCCGACCGTCAAGTTCTAGTAGTTTGGCAGCGCATCCTTAATCGGCCAAATGCATAAACCGCCCCGTCGAATGCATACTTCGACGGGGCGGTTTCCTTTTTCGCGAAGGTCCCCCTCTAAGCGCCGTGCATTTTTAGGAGTATTCAACATAACCAAGAGCTTCGGGCGCCACGATAAATGCCAAAGACCGCGAATATCCCTGCAAATCAAACGCTGTCAGCCCATAACCCCGCCCATCATCCGTAGAAAACATCGAGAAATCCCGATTTTTTGCCCGAGGTCGGTATGCAGGGGCCTTCGATTGCAGAATACTCGCAAAGATGCACGTCGCCACCGCCCCCACATGGCGCGAAGCAAAACAAAAGGGCGACCCTCCTTTCCGGCGCACTCCGCAGGACGCAAGAAGCCCTCGCCGCACGAAGTGCGCAGCGAGGGCTTCTTGCATGTCCGAGGACGCGCCGGGAGGGAACTTGCTCTCTGCCCGGATAGGTAAGACAAATTACGCGACGGTGTAAACCCAGTTGTGCTTGTCCTCGACAGCACCGGACTGGATGCCAGTCAGGGTCTCGCGGAGCTTCTTCATCACAGGACCGATCTCGGTGTAGCCAGCCGGGAAGGTCACGGTCTCGTCGGCGCCGTAAACCTTGTTGTCGATCTCGCCAACCGGGGAGATGACGGCAGCGGTGCCGCACAGGCCGCACTCCACAAAGGTGCCGGCCTTGACCTCGGCCCATTCGACGGGGCGCTGATCGACGGTCATACCCAGGTCCTGAGCAACCTGAACGAGCGAACGACGGGTGATAGAGGGCAGGATGGAGTCGGTGTGCGACTGAGGAACGACGAGGGTGCCGTCCTCCTTCACGAACAGGACGTTGGCGCCACCGGTCTCCTCGACATAGGTGCGGGACTCGGAGTCGAGATACAGGTTCTCGGCATAGCCCTCGCGATGGGCCTCCATCGTGGGCTTAAGGGACATGGCGTAGTTGAGGCCGGCCTTGATGTTGCCGGTGCCGTGCGGTGCGGCACGGTCATACTCGGAAACGCGCAGCTTGACGGGCTTGAGGCCACCCTTAAAGTACGGACCGACCGGGGTCACGAGAATGCGGAACGTGTACTCAGGAGCGGGAGCCACGCCGATCACGTCACCGGAGCCGATCATAAACGGACGCACGTACAGGGTCGCGCCGGAGCCGAAGGGCGGAACCCAGGCGGCGTTGGCAGAAACGACCTGCTTGACGGCCTCAACGAACTTGTCCTTGGGGAACGGGGGCATCTCAAGGCGCTGGGCAGAGTTGTACATACGCTCGGCGTTCATGTCGGGACGGAAGCAGACGATGCTGCCGTCCTCGGCGGTGTAGGCTTTCAGGCCCTCAAAGACCTCCTGGCAGTAATGGAAGATGCCGCCGCACTCGGAGACATGCAGGGTGTGGTCGGTGGTCAGGCCGCCCTCGTCCCACTCGCCGTCCTTCCAATGGGCCTCGTAGCTGTAATCGGTCTTCATGTAGCCAAAGCCGAGGCTACCCCAATCGATATCCTTCTTCTCGACAGTCATATGTCGCTCCTTACATACACAGTTGCATACTCGCGAACCCGCACGCAAGGACCGAGGCCGACCGCGTCGCAACGTCGCACGCCCGGAGCGTAGAGCCGGACGGGACACGCGAGCAGCATCAAAGCCGATGGCACGTCGATTCGCATGCACGAGATTGTACTCCGCACGCGCGTCTGATAAAACGCTTTTCTTTAACTAAGTAAAGTATTTTCATTTGACCGAAGCTGAAGAGGCCCGCCACCGTAAACGGTGACGGGCCTCAACTGTACGGTCTGCGCGCTGGCTCGAGCTAGGCGTTCTATTTGCCCAGCTTGGCCTTAACCAGACCGACCACGGTCGGGATGATCGACACGGCAACGATGCCGATAATCAGCAGCTCAAAGTGCTCCTGCACAAAGGGAATGCCACCAAAGAAGTAGCCCAGCAGCGTAAAGACCGTCGACCAGGTAATGCCGCCCAGCACGTTAAAGACGACAAAGTTGCGCCAGTGCATGCCGCCCATGCCGGCGATAAAAGGCACAAAGGTGCGGATAAACGGGAAGAAGCGACCCAGGAAGATGGCCAGGTGGCCCCACTTGTCCAAGAAATCCTCGGACTTTTTAATGCGCTCGGGCGTCATGGCCTTTACCTTGCCCGAGGCGATAATCTTTTTGCCAAAGAAGTGGCCGATCATAAAGTTGCACTGATCGCCCAGGATGGCTGCGGCCCATGCGGTGGCCAGAAGCGCCACGATGTTAAAGCCGCCGTTGTGGGCAAAGAAGCCCGAGGCAAACAGCAGCGAATCGCCGGGAAGGAACGGGAAGAACACCACGCCTGTCTCGATAAAGATGATCAAGAACACGCAGCCGTAGGCCATAATCGGGCCGGCGGCGATCCAGCTGGCAATCGCGGTGCGCGGGTCTTTGAGCAGCTCAGCGATAAAATTAATGAAACCCATGAAGTAAAACCTCTCAGTTGTGGGCGCGGACACGTCCAAGTTGACCAGTATACGGTTGCAGCGCGAGTACGGGCCAAACCCCTCAAAAGTCTTACGTCATTACCAGCAAGTTTGCATAACTGACACCTGTCACGCAAAGCCGCCAAGATTGTTCTTCCTAATCCCTAGCGAATCGCTATACTTTATTGAATCGCATTGCCATGGCGCTAAGGGAGGGCGGCCGATGAGCTTTATCAATACCATTCGCGAGGACATCAAGACCGTCCAGGCGCAGGATCCCGCCGCGCAAAACGGTCTGGTCATCTTCCTTTCTTATCCTGGCCTGCACGCCAAGTGGAACCACGTACCCGAGCACTGGCTCTGGGAGCACGGTCATCGCTCGCTCGCCCGTGTGCTCTCGCAAATTACCCGCCACATCACCGGCGTCGAGATTCATCCCGCCGCACAGATCGGCAAGCATTTCTTTATCGACCACGCCATGGGCGTCGTCATCGGCGAGACCACCGTCGTGGGCGACAACTGCGTGCTCTACCAGGGCGTCACGCTCGGCGGCACCGGTAACGAGACCGGCAAGCGCCACCCCACCTTGGGCAACAACGTCACCGTGGGCACAGGCGCCAAGGTGCTCGGCAACATTCGCATCGGCAACAACGTCAAAATCGGCGGTAACTCGGTTGTCGTCAAGGACGTGCCCGACAACTGTACCGTCGTGGGCGTGCCGGGACGCATCATCAAGCGCAACGGCTGCCGCGTGTTTGAGGAGAGCTTCGACGCCAAACAGCATCGCGAGTATATGCCCGACGATGCCGCCGAGCAGAGCGCCCTCAACCGCCAGGGCATCACCGAAAACGCCCGACGCGTCAAGGAACTCGAGCGAGAGGTGGCCGAGCTCAAAGCCCTCGTCGCCAAGCTCGTGGACGAACGCTAGAGGCGGACGACCGCCGACAACATTGACGCCAACGCAAAGGCGCGCCAGAGGATTCGCCCCCGGCGCGCCTTATTTGTGATGTGGCAAGGAGACTGTCCCTTTGTCACATTATGCGAACTGACTCAGATAGAGGTCGGCGTAAGCGCCCTCGGCCGCGAGCAGCTCCTTATGCGTGCCCTGCTCGATAATGTTGCCGTGGTCCATGACCAGAATCAGGTCGGCATCCACGATCGTCGACAGGCGATGCGCGATCACAAAGCTCGTGCGCCCATGCATGAGAGCGTCCATGGCACGGCCGATGGCGAGCTCGGTACGTGTGTCCACGCTCGACGTCGCCTCGTCCAGAATGAGAATCGCCGGGTTGTTGAGCAGCACGCGTGCGATGGTCAGCAGTTGGCGCTGACCCTGACTGATGCTTTCGGCATCGTTGGCCACATGCGTGTCGTAGCCCTGCGGCATGGTACGCACAAAGAAATCGACCTGCGCGGCGCGGGCGGCAGCCACGATCTCGTCGCGCGTTGCCTCGGGACAGCCATAGGCGATGTTTTCGGCAATCGTGCCATCGAACAGCCAGGCGTCCTGCAGCACCATGCCAAACTGCTGCCGCAGCTCGCCGCGATCCATACGACTCGTGTCCACGCCGTCGAGCGTAATACGCCCGCCGTCAATCTCGTAGAAGCGCATGAGCAGGTTGATGAGCGTGGTCTTGCCCGCGCCCGTGGTTCCCACCACGGCGATCTTCTGGCCCGGCTCGGCGGTAAACGACACGTCGCGCATGAGCGGCTTGTCGGGCGCGTAGCCAAAGCGCACATGTTCAAAGGCGACGCGGCCCTCCACGCGACCCGGCAGCTTGGCGGCCTCGCCCGGCTGCGGATCCGCCTCCATCTCGGGTTCATCAAGCAGGTCGAACACGCGCTCCGCACTCGCCAGCGCGCTCTGCAGCGAGTTGAAGGTAAACGACAGCTGCGTCATGGGCTCGGATGCCTCGTAGATAAACTGGAAGAACGCCTGGAACACGCCGACGGTCATGTGGCCGGCAACCAGCATGCTGCAGCCCACAATCGCAATCACGATCTGTGCCAGGCGGCCGATAAAGCGCACCGCGGGGCCGACGGCGTTAATCATAAAATCGGCCTTGGCACTCACGCGCGCTAGCTCGCCCGAGGCCTGGTGCACCTCGGCAGAACTCTGACGCTCGCGGTTAAACGCGCGAATCACCAAGCGGCCCGAATAGCCCTCCTCGACCGCGCTCGTAATCTTGGACACCCACTCCTGGCGCTCGCCGGTCACGTCATGCGTGCGGCGCGAGACCACCTTGGTCACCAGCAGCGACAACGCCGTAAAGAACAAAAAGACGAGCGTGAGCGGCACGCTAAACACGAACATCACGCTCACGGCGCCCACCACGGTACCGATCGACACCAGCAGCTGCAGCAATCCGCGCTGCATGCTCTCGGACATCTTGTCCAAGTCATTGGTCGCGCGGCTGACGACCTCGCCGGGACGATGCGCGTCAAAATAGGCGAGCGGCAGACGATTGAGCTTTTGGGCGATGCGGTTACGCAGACGCAGGTTGAGGCGTTCGGCCACGCTCGACATCAAAAAGCTCTGGAGCGCGTAGAACGAGGCAGCGGCCGTCCAGATCATAAAGTAGATGAAGATGGTCCTGCCGCAGTTCTCCCAGGTGATGCTAAAGGTGGTGTCGTTGGCAAACGCCACCTGAATGTGGCTCCACAGCTCATCGATCACGCGGGCGCTATATGCCGGCGCGGCAGTGTTAAAGATGGCATAGAACACAATGCTCACGAACACGATATAGAAGCGCCAATGGTCGCCGGCAGCCTCGCTCCACAGGCGGCGCACCGTCGCCCAGGTATCCCGAGGCGTCTCGTCCTCGTCTTCGTCGTCCACGTCGCGCATACGCTCTGCCTCGGCGCGGGCGCGCTCGTCCTCGGCACGTTCGTTTTCCTCGTAGAGCGCTTGGCGGCGAGCCTCGCGCTTGGCGGCGTCATCCAGCTCGGTCGACGCGGCAGCCGTTTCCTCGACCAGTCCCGCGGCAGCGGCGTCATCGGCGATGCCCTGCTTCTTGAGCTCCTCGGTCATGCTACTCACCTCCCTTCATCTGCGATTCCGCGATAGCGCGGTACACCTCGCAGGTTTCCATAAGCTCGCCATGCGTGCCCAAGCCCACGACCTCGCCGTCCTTGAGCACAACGATCTGGTCGGCATGCAAAATCGTCGAGATGCGCTGCGCGATGATGAGCACCGCGGCGTCGCGCGTCTCGTCCTGCAGCGCATGGCGCAGGGCGGCATCGGTCTTAAAGTCCAGGGCCGAAAAACTATCGTCGAAGATATACAGGTCGGCGCGCTTCATGAGCGCGCGAGCAATGGCCAGGCGCTGGCGCTGGCCGCCCGAAAAGTTCGTACCGCCCTGGGCAACCGGGGTATCGAGCCCCTGCGGTTGGTCGAGTACAAAGGTGCTCTGGGCAACCTCAAGCGCGTGAAGCATGTCGCCCTCGGTCGCGCCTTCGTTACCAAAGCGAAGGTTGCTCGCCACCGTGCCCGAGAACAGCCACGCCTTCTGCGGCACATAGGCAATGCGCCCGCGGATTTCGTCTTGCGTAAGCTCGCGCAGGTCCACACCATTCAGGCGAATGGAGCCCTTGGTGGCATCGTGGAAGCGCAGCAGAAGCTTTGCCACCGTCGATTTGCCCGAGCCTGTCGAGCCAACGATCGCAGTCGTCTGACCGCGACGGCAGGCAAAGCTCAGGTCGCACAGGGTGTCCTCGTCGGCATCGTCAAAGCGAAACGACATGTGGTCGAACACGGCCACCTCATCGGCTTCGTCTTGGGGCTCGCGCGCCCCGTCATCCAGCGTGCGCTCGCCATCGACGATGCTCGGCTCAATCTCCAACACCTGCTGCGCACGGTTCAGGCACGCGGCAGCACGCGGAAGCGTCAGCACCACCATCTGCGCCATCATCACAAAGAACAGGATCAGAATTGCATACTCCAGCACCGCCGAGATACTCGCAATCTGCATGGCGTGGGCGCCTACGCGGTTGCCGCCCACCCACAGCACCGCCACCTCGGCGATGTTCATCAAAAAGAAGCTTGAGCTGTCGAGGCCCACAAACAGGTGGTTGACTTTGATGGCGTTGGCGGCGTATTCGCTAAACACCTCATCCAGGCGCTGCTCCTCGTGGCGCTCCTTATTGAAAGCGCGGATGACGCGAACGCCCACGATGTTCTCGCGCAGCACCACGTTCATACGGTCGATAAAGCTCTGAAGGCGCATAAAAATCGGCGCGGCGTTAGCCACCGTAAAGACCGCCGCCACCAGCACGATCGCAACCACCACGCCCAGCAGCGTTCCCATGGCGGGATCGATGAACCAAGCAAAAATGATGCCCGCGACGGCCAAGAACGGCACCGGCAGCACCAACTGAATCGTCTGAAGGATTGCCTGCTGAATCACGTTGATGTCGTTGAGCGAGCGCGTGATCATCGACCCCGTGCCAAAGCGCTCAAAGTCGCTGGCAGCGAGCTCGAGCGATTTGTCGTACACGGCATTGCGGATATCGCAGGCCACGTTGGCGGCCAGGCGCGCCGAAAGATAGCAGCCCAGCACCGTGCCGCCGCTAGCCATGCTGGTCGCGATAAACATGTATAGGCCGTTGCGTAAAATGTAGTCGACATCGCCCGTGGTAATACCGGTGTTGACCATGTTCGCCAACATCGTGGGAACCAGCAGCGTACCGACGTTATCCACCAGCAGCACCAGCAGTGTCACTGCGACAAGTCCTCGATAGGGCTTCAAAAACCTCATTAGCAGTCGCACGACTCCCCCTCACGTCGATCTTGCATCTGACTTTCAGCTGCCACCTGCTGCTTAAATGTCTCGCACTCGTCACCGAGCACCTGAGAAAATTTGCCGATCAAGCGCATAATCTCGCGCTGCTCCCATGGCTCGAGGGCATCGAAGGCTCTCTGCTCGGCCCCTTGCGCCGGCAGCGCATAACGCTCGGCAAATCGCCTGCCCTCTTCGGTCAGGCTCACAACCTTGTTCTTGCGACTGCCTTCGGCAAACTCCAGCGTGGCGAAACCCCGCGCCGTCAAGGTTTTAATGGCCGAGTTGATGGTCTGTGTGCTATAGAACCATTCGCTTGTCAGACGACTCACAGCGATGCTGCCGCCGGCCGTGCTGGTGTCGACGAGCACCCAGTAGGCGCAATCCGAAAGACCGCAGGCGCGTGAGAACTCCGAATAGATATGCTCAAGTCCATTGAGCATCCGGTCGAAATCGACCAGCGTAACCGCGCTATTCATCTATCCCGCCATTCGATTGTCCGAGTTTTGACTAATTTGTTTTTAGATTAGTCCGAATTTTGACTATCATCAATAAGCTCGATATATATGGTCGGCTCTTCATTGCACATCGACAGTAAAAGACCGCCGGCGCGGGGGCGGCGCAGGCGGTCACGCGAGAATAGCGATGTATTTGCCCGTTAGGCAGCGACGGCCTCGTAGACCGTAGCGCCCGCAAAGCTGTCGTGCAGGCTCTTGCCGCAGATCCAAGGCAGCTCGACGACCTCGCAGACCGTGTTGACCAGCTCAGAGCAATCAGTAAAGTGGCCCTTATCGTTGAGGGTCTCGCAATCCTGAACACGCCAATAGCCATCGGTGTGCGTGATGTAGTACTCATGATCGTTGATCGACACGAAAGCGCGCGTCTTGGAACGCAGCAGCTTCAGAAATCCTTCGAAGTCAGTCTCGACGACATCTCCAGCCTGGAACATGATAGTTACCTCCTGGCCCAGCGCCACCACAGCGCATTGATAAACGTTGGTACCCCTTTAGTAAAACCTTTATCAATTGATATGCGCCCCTGTTTTAGGCAAGTGGTAAAAAACCGCAGGGTAGACGGGATAAAACGTTTAACCATCTCATCAGTTTCTCACATTCTTGCCGCAGTTTTATGCAAGCCGACTTTTCCGATTGGTAGCTATTGCTGTTTGGGGCCCTCTGCGCGATTACGGCTACGGCGCGACGGGTAAGAACGGAGCATCTGCAACGTCATCGCTAGGAGAACCCATGGAGACCATCGAAGCGCTCATCCATCGCCGTAGCTGCCGCAACTACAGCGATCGCCCCGTCGAGGCAGAAAAGCTTGCACGCATTATCGAGGCAGGCCAGTACGCGCCGAGCGGCATGGGACGTCAGCCGGTGACGTTTGTCGCCGTCACCGACCCCGCGACCGTCGAGTGTCTCTCGCAGCTCAATGCGCAAGTCATGGGCAGCAACGGCGACCCCTTCTACGGTGCCAAAACGGTTGTGGTGGTGCTCGTCGACCGCAGCGTGCCCACGCACCTGGAAGACGGCTCACTCGCCATGGGCAACCTGCTTAACGCAGCCTATGCGCTGGGCGTCGATTCGTGTTGGATCCACCGCGCGCACGAGGTCTTTGACTCACCCGAGGGCCTGGAGCTGCTGGCCAAGTGGGGCCTGCCCGCCGACGGAAGCCTGCGCGGTGTGGGCAACTGCATTCTGGGCTACGCCGAGGACGCACTCCCCAAGGCCAAGCCTCGCCGCAACAACGTGGTGTATGTTCCGCCGTTCTAACGAACGGCGGACCCGTTGACGCTGCGCGAGCCGCATTCACGCCAATCTGACGTTCAATTTCGAGGGCGCGACCAAAAGGTCAGCGCCCTCTCATTTCACGTCACCTTGGCGCAAATGCGGCCCGCTCGCTGTTGGTGCCTGACATCGAGTGAGCCACTGTCTTGGGCAGCTAAAAAGCCCCGTCCCATATTTGCTGCCCCACTCGCAACTTATCTTGCCGATGGAGTTGTCGTCGTTTCGTTCGTGTGAGTCGTTTTGGCGCCGTCGCCTTGTTCGTCCTCGTTCTTTTGCGCATCGGCAATGGTGGCAGCAGCTGCGACCATGCCACGCTGGGGCGCCACACCCGTCTGGTCTCGTGCGCCTTCAACAAGCTCCGTGCCAACATGCGCGAGCTCGGGCGATTTGAACATCGTGCCCAGGCTCGCGCCGCCGCCGGCATAGCCAAGCGCTGCGAGCGCGATGACGACTATCGCAGCAACGACCACGATCGGCACGTAACGATGCCAGCCTGCAGGATTGAGGCCGCTACGGCGGGCAGCACCACGGCTAATGTAGCCAAGCGTGCCATCGTGCTTGAGCTTTGAGCCCACCACGCGCCTTCGTCCCCACAACGAGGATTCGGCCTGCATAGCCAAGCGAGCGCTTGCCGAAGGATAGCCATATTTTGTGCGCTTGAACGAGCCGTCGAACCCCGAGGCGCTTTTGCCCCACGTCCGCGAAGTCGTACGTCGGCTGACCGGCGCCGCACTTCGTTTTGTTCGGTTCGGTTTTGAAGTCTCCGCCATACTCCCCCGCATGCCGTAACACAATCGAAACAATGCTTCTTTGGACTGTAGCACACGCGACGCACGCGGTCACGGCGCCTCGCTCAGCGGTCGCTGTCCTTCAGCAGGCGCCATAAGGTCGTACGGCTTATATCGAGCACCTCTGCCGCACGAGTCCTGTTGCCGTGAAGGTGCTGCAGGACCAACCGCGCGATATCGCGCTCGGTATCGGCCAGTGGACGCAAGATATACAGATCGCTATCGAGCGTCGGGGCACCAAAGGTCGCGGTCTTGATAACGTCCTCCTGGGCGAGTACCTCTTTCGCCACGGCACGCTCCACCGTTCCAGCCCCCACTAATATATAGAGTCGTTCAGAGACTTCACGCAGCTGCAAGTAGTTGCGGGGCCAACGGTACACATCGAGCGTCTCTGCCGCGGCGGCGGACAACATGGGGGCACCCGTCTTAAACATATCTGCCAGATACTTCAGGTAGCACGCAGTCTTTTTCGACGCGCCGCCCTGCTCGGCAATCGCAGGCGCCACGCTCACTGCACATGCCAAGCGCTCGGTCACAAAGGCAGCCTGGTCGCTTTCGCCACCACCCGGCATATCGTTTGCCGTCAACACCACATGGCAACGAGTTGCGAGCGCCGTGTCGATCATTGCGGACACGAGCTCGCGCAGGCGCTGGGCCCCAACGGCATGCCAGCCGCTCACGCAAAGCGTCAGCCCCGTTTGGAATAGCGGCGATTCGGAACTTTTGAGCAGATGGCGCCAACCGCGATCCGTAAGCTCATCGAGCGCAACGGACACAAAGGGCTGATCGGCATAGGGTCCATCCAGGTACAGGCGTTTTGCAATCTGGTCCTGCCCCGCGCCCAGTTCACCCTCGAGCATAAGGGGCACCCCGCGTGCGTAGCTCTCCCGTACGGGGGCAGCGACCGCTGCCGCATCTTCGACGATGCCGTACGTGCTCGACTCGTAGCGAGCCTCGACTTCGTCGGCATTGAGCCACTCGATGCCCGCATGCGTCGCAGCGGCGCGCACCTCATGCGCCACGACCACCCAAAGCGCTCCGCGCTCCTTGGCCGTCGGGCGCACCGTCAAGCTCAACCGCACGCCCTCGTGGCCCATCACCAGGCGTGCCCCATCGCCCACGCGAGCGAGACGCTCGAAAACAAAAGCAGCGATATCCTGCTCGAGCGCCGCGTCACTCATAGTCGAGATTACAACGCCACCGCGCCCGTCGATTGCCAGCGCCGATGCTCCGGCTGCGGACAATGCCTCAATCAGAATCTGCAGCTTGGCATCGCTGTCCATGGTTCGCCCCGTCTCCAGCCGCGGCCCCATCTGAGACCCGGCATCTCAAGTGTTTCAAAATTGAACGATAATGTTCACCAAACACTATAGGATCCGCGGTGCCTTCTTGCGAATATATGAATTGCCCCGCATCGCCATCCTGGCGGGGCGATAAGAGCTCTTCGGGACCTATCAACCTGCGGACAAGCCATACCCGCAAGAGCTCCTATCGCTCCACCGTGAGAATGCGCCCACCAGCATGCAACACGCAAATAAGCTGCTTCTCTACCAGATTCCCAGCACGTGCTGCATTCCCAAACTCATGCACGCAATGCCAATCCAGCAGCAAAAGCCCAACGCGATAGGCTTTCCGCCCTTTTTGACCAGCTCGACGATATCGGTATTAAAGCCAATAGCCGCCATGGCCATCACAATAAAGAACTTCGACAGCTCCTTGATGGGCGCCGTAATGGACGCGGGAAGCTGAAGCACCGTGGTGATCACGCTCGCCAGCACAAAGAACAGCACGAACATGGGAAACGCTCGTTTAAGCGAGAACGTGCTTTTGGCGTCGCCGCCGGCCTTGCGCGCCAGATGCATCTGCCAGCATGCGAGAACCAACGTAATGGGAATAATGGCCAGCGTCCTGGTGAGCTTAACCACTGTGGCGCTTTCGAGCACATTGGCGCCGGGATGCATGCTGTCCCAGGCGCTCGCCGCAGCCGTTACCGACGAGGTGTCGTTGATGGCGGTGCCGGCAAACAGGCCAAAGCCCTCGTTGGTCAGCCCGAGCATGCCGCCGAGCGTCGGAAACACGAGCGCCGCGATAACGTTAAACAGGAAGATGACCGAAATGGCTTGGGCAATCTCGCGATCATCAGCATCGATAACGGGCGCGGTCGCAGCGATGGCCGAACCGCCGCAAATCGACGAGCCCACACCCACAAGCGTCGCGATCTTGCCCGGCACGTTCATAACGCGGCAGAGCACAAAGGCGATGACAAGCGAGGTCGAGATCGTCGCCACGATAATCGGCAGCGACTGGGCGCCTTTGGACAGAATCTGCGAGAGGTTCATGCCAAAGCCAAGCAGGACAACCGCGTACTGCAAGACTTTTTTAGACGTATAGGTGACACCGGCGGCGAGCTGTTCGCGGCGATTCTTGGGAAAGACAAGCGCCAGAACCATGCCAAAGAGGATGGCAAATACCGGCCCACCGACCACCTCAATCTGTTTGCCAAACAACGTCGCGGGGATGGCGATGATCAGGCAGAACAAGACGCCCTTCCAGCGCTCGCGTACGATATTTGCCAGTTGCATATGGGATTCCTTCTTTCTATTTCACGTTTGCGACGGCTTATGATACGGCAACATTGGGCACAGCCCTGCGCAAATACAGACTAAGATGCCGCAATAGTTCTTGGGCAACAGCCGAATTACCCACCGCGGAGAGCTGATTCGCGGCATAATTAACAGCTGATATATGAGTGTGATAGAACGGTTGTGAGGCACTATGGAAGAATCGATGCACGTCGGCGAGCAGGAAACGAGCCTACAGGACCAGTCCTACCACACCATTCGACGCAAAATCGTCTACCTGGACTACAAGCCGGGCGAAAAGCTAGGCGTCAAGCAGCTTTGCGACGACCTGGATATGGGGCGCACCCCTGTGCGCGAGGCACTGGTGCGTCTGGCGCAAGAGGGCCTGGTGCGCACCGTGCCCCAAAGCGGCACCTATGTCTCGCCCATCAACCTCACCTTTGCCGAGAGCGCCTGCTACATTCGCGAACACCTGGAAAAACAGGTGATTGTGGAGTGCTGCGCCCGTGCCACCTCGGCAGGCATCGAGCAGCTCGACCGAGCCATCGCGCTGCAGGAAAAGGCCATGGCCGAAGAGGATCGCATCGGATTCTTTTTAAGCGACAACCTCATGCACCGCATGATCTTTAGCATCGCGTGCCGCAGCACCGTGTGGTCGTGGCTCGAGGCGACCAATGCCGACCTGGAGCGCTTCCGCTGGCTGCGCGCCGCCACGCAGAGGCTCGACAATCAGGAGATTGTTAACGAGCACAAGCAAATCCGCCGCGCCATCGCCGGCCGCGACCCCATCGAGGCGAGCTTTTTGGTCAGCAAGCACCTGCATATGATGTTCCGCAACCAGACCGAGGTCCTGGACCAATATCCCAAGTATTTCGAGACCAGCAAGCTCCGCTAACCTGCCAAAAAGGGACAGGTTTATTTCGGCAGGTTTTATCTGGTCAAATGCAACAGGGCCCGACTCCGCCACAACGGAGCCGGGCCCTGGTCGCTAAAACGGCGGAACCAACTACTCGACAGTAACGCTTTTCGCCAGGTTACGAGGTTGATCAACGTCGCAACCGCGCAGGATGGCAACCTCGCGGGCGAGCAGCTGCAGCGGCACGCTCGCCGTGATGGGGCTGAACACGTCGCGGACGGCAGGCACGCGAATGATGCAGTCGGCAATCTTGTTGATTTCCTCGTCGCCCTCGGTAGCAACGACGCTGACCTTGGCGCCGCGAGCCTTGCACTCCATGAGGTTCGACACCGTCTTATCGTACGTTGCGCTCTTGGTTGCCACCGCGATGACAGGGAAACCCGGATCGATCAGCGCGATGGGGCCGTGCTTCATCTCGCCGGCGGCATATGCCTCGGCATGCAGGTAGCTGACCTCCTTGAGCTTAAGCGCGCCCTCGTAGGAAATGGCGGCGCCCATGCCGCGACCCACGAACAGCGCAGACTGCGCGTCCTTGCACACAAGCGCGGCCTCGTGCACGGCCTCGGTCTGCGTATCCAGGATCCACTGGATCTGCTCGGCCGTATCGGAAAGCTCGCGGAACAGCATGCGCGTCTGCTTGGTGGTCAGGCGGTACTTGACCTGCGCCAGCAGCAGGGCCAAAAGCGTGAGGCTCACGACCTGACCGATGAAGCTCTTGGTCGAGGCGACGGCGATCTCCTTGTTGGCCTTGGTATAGATGACGCCGTCGCTCTCGCGCGCCACGGGGCTGCCCACCACGTTGGTGATGCCAAAGACCTTGGCGCCCTTGATACGCGCGTCACGAATGGCGGCGAGGGTATCGGCCGTCTCGCCCGACTGGGACACGGCAACAACAAGCGTCGTCGGCGTGATGATGGGGTTGCGATAGCGGAACTCGCTGGCAGCCTCAACCTCGGTGGGAATGCGAGCCCAACCCTCAATAAGGTTCTTTGCGATGAGGCCGGCGTGATAGCTGGTGCCGCAGGCGATCACGTAGACACGGTCGATGTCGTTGAGCTCCTCGAGGGACAGGCCCAGCTCGTCGATGTCGAGCTCGCCGGCAGGCGTCATACGGCCAACCAGCGTGTCTCGCACGACGCGCGGCTGCTCGTGGATCTCCTTGAGCATAAAGTCGGGATAACCGCCCTTTTCGGCCATGTCCAGGTCCCAGTCGATATGGGTGATCTTGGGCTCAATCACATTGCCGGCCTCGTCGGTATACTCGACGCCTGCGGGCGTGAGCTTGGCAAACTGACCGTCTTCGAGCACCACGACAACGCGGGTGGCATCGATGAGCGCGATCACGTCGGAGGCAACGTAGGAACCGGTCTCGCCCACGCCGACCACAATCGGGGAGTCCTTGCGGGCAACGGCAATCACACCAGGCTCGTCGGCGCACACGGCGGCCAAGCCATAGGCGCCCACCACGTGGGTGCAGGCCTCGCGCACGGAAGCCATCAGGTCGCGCGTCTCGGCATAAGCCTCTTCGATCAGATGCGCGAAGACCTCGGTATCGGTCTCGCTCTTAAAGTGGTGGCCGCGGCCCTCCAGCTCTTCGCGCAGCTCGGCGAAATTCTCGATGATGCCGTTGTGGACGATGGCGATGCGACCATCGCAACTGGTGTGGGGATGGGCGTTGACAACGGAAGGCTTGCCGTGAGTGGCCCAGCGGGTATGGCCGATACCGCAGGTAGCGTCGCTGTCGATATTGGAAAGCTCGCTCTCCAGGCCCGCAACCTTACCCACGCGGCGGATGACGTCGAGGTGAGCCGCGGCGCCCTCGCCCACCTCGAGCGCGACGCCCGAGGAGTCATAACCGCGATATTCCATACGCTTAAGGCCCGTGACCAGAATGCTCTTTGCAATATCAGAGCCGGTGTAGCCGACAATTCCGCACATAGGATAAATCCCTTCGCTCGCGTGACTGCAAAACGCCCACGCACGACGGGCGCTGAGACGTATAACGTCCGAGTATTGTACTCACACAAACGCAAGCTGATATACCAGAAGTGGTATCTTAAACTGGATACCACTCGATGCACACACCCTACCACCACAACGGTGACAGGCACCTTTGCGGCGGTTGGCACTCCCCTAGGGACGCAGGCGGCGTTCGAGCCGATTGCCCAGGGCCGTGAGCGCCATGACAATGACGTAGTAGACCACGGCCACCACTAAAAACGGTTCAAAGGCTCGATAGGTGAGCGCCTGCACGCTCTGGGCGGCGCGCATCATATCCATCAGGCCGATGGTTGCCACCAGCGAGGAGCTCTTGAGGACCATGATCACTTCGTTGACCAGGGCGGGGGCAATCGAGCGCATCGCCTGCGGAACGATGATCTTGCGCATCATGGGAACATAGCGAAGCCCGATGGCCCGAGCGGCATCGTACTGCCCCCGGTCAACGCCCTCGATACCACCGCGCACCGTCTCGGACACCGTCGCTGAGCCGTTGAGCCCCAGCGTAATGGCACCGGCGGCAAACATCGAAATTTTGAAGCCCGTGAGCTGCGGCGTCGCAAAGTACGCCAAAAAAAGCAACACGATGAGCGGCACGCCGCGAAAGATAGAGGTGTAGAAGTTGAGCACCGCACGTAACGGGCGACAGGGCAAAACCTTGAGCACGGCAATAAGAAAGCCCAGGACGAGTGCTATGGCCAGCGCGGCGGCCGTCACCTGGCAGGTCACGACCAGGCCGCTCATAAACATCGGTATATATGGTTCTAGCAGTTCAAACTTCATCAGCATGCCCTTGGCGCGCGCCTCACCGGCTCGCTATTTTCCGGCAACCGTCGACGTACCGGAAGCGGAATAGTCGCCGTTCCACATAAAGTCGGCGCCCACATACTGCTTGATGCAGTCATCGATGGTGCCGTCCTCGAGCATCTCGCCGATGCATTCGTCAAGCGCCGCGACAAATCCGGCACCCTTCTTGGCCATCAGGCGGTACACGCCCACGTGATCGCTCGTCTCGGAGCGATCGAGCAGGCCCAGCACCAGGCCCTCATTCGCATCGCGCATGGACTGGCCCTCGGCGCCGTCACACAGGTAGGCATCGATGCGCCCGGCGAGCACCTCTTGCAGGCACTGGTCGCCACCGTCGTACGTGTGAATATCAGCATCGGGCATGACCTTGGCGATGAACTTGTTCTGCACGGTACCGGTGGTGCAGGCGATAGACTTGCCGGCGAGGTCCTCAACGCGCTTGACGGGATCGCCGCCGAGCGTGAGAACGCCCACAAGCGGCTGATAGTAGCCGCGCGTGAAGTCGTAGGTCTGCTCGCGCTCTTCGTTGGAGCTCATCGCCATGGTAAAGGCCTTGTCATCGCTCTGCACCGATGCAAGCGTGGCTGCAAAGTCCTGCGGCTCAAAGTCGTAAGAAAAGCCCAAGCGCGAGGCCATCTCGTCAGCGATGGCGATGTCCAAGCCGACAACCTTCTGCTTGCCGTCCGACTGCGTCTCCAGATAGCGATAGGGCGCAAAGGCATCGTCGCCCACAAAGGTGAGCTTGGTGCCCTTGATATCGTCGCCTGCAACCGCGGCAGAACCAGCGGCAGAGCCCTTGTCGGCGCCACTGCCAGCGCAACCGCTCACCGCAACCATTGCGGTACCGGCCAGCAAACCCAGGAAATCACGACGAGAAACAGAGCGAGCCATACCAAAGCCTTTCAATCTACGATCAAAACGGCTTCTATTGTAGACACTCCACCGTTTAACGCGCAGCCCAGCCGCACCAAAACCACCACAAAGGGGACAGGCACCTTTGTGGTGGTTCGGGTGTCTGACAACAAGCTCCGCCGAAACGTCTCAATCTGTAACATCTGGGGCGCCGAAAGAGGGTTTGCTGTTACAGATCGAGATTTTCCGCCCGGCCCCGGCGATCTGTCTCAATCTATAACAGGTAGGTCTTGTTTTGTCGTCCAGATGTTACAGATCGAGACAATTGAAGGGCCAGGCAACGCGACCACCGCAAAGGAGGCAGCGCGCTGCGCCACCCTTGCGGTGGTTTGGTCTGGGCTTCGGTGTTTGCCCAGATAAAACCTGCCAAAATAAACCTGTCCCTAATTGGTAGGTTTTGACACCCTGGAAACGGGCGATGCTACAATCTGACTCGTACTTGAAACGCATCAAAGGGGCCGCTATGGCAAAGGTAAAAATCAGCGACGTCGCGCGCGAGGCAGGGGTCTCGCTGGGCACGGTTTCCAACGCGCTCAACCATCCCGAAAAGCTGCGCCCCGAGACCCTCAAACTCATCAACGAGACCATCAATCGCCTTGGCTACCTGCCCAACCAAAGCGCCCGTCAGCTCGCGGGCGGCACCACCAAGTCCTTTGGCCTGGTCCTCCCCCGTCTCGATCACGGCTTCTCGCTCCAAATTGCCAGCGGCGCCCATAACGAGGCCCGCAAGCACGGCTACGACCTGCTCATCGCCAACGCCGATAACGACGACATTCTCGAGGACCATTACCTGCGCTATTTTATGGGCACGCAGATGTCCGGCGTCATGGTTCAGCCCATGGCGTCCCCCGACTGGCATCCGGCCATGACTAAAATGCCCGTGCCGATCGTCCACCTGGACATCCATTGCTCCGAGCCCGGCTACTACGTAGCGGCCGACAACGAGGCCCAGGGTCGCATCATTGCCGAACTCGCCATCGCCCGCGGCGCGCACCATATTGTCGTCGTCGGCCGAGCAGCATTTATGCAGCTCACCCTACGCGTGCTTGGCATTCACAAGGCCCTCGCTCTGCACCCCGATATCAAGATCGAAGTCATCGACGCCGGCGAATGGAATACCGCTGCCGACGGCTACGGCATCGGTGCCCAAATCGCCGAGCGCCCCGCAAACGAACGCCCCGATTTTGTCGTCGGCCTGACCGACGTGTTGGCCTCGGGCGTTATCTCGGCGCTGGTCGACAAGGGCATCTCTGTCCCCGGGCAAGTACGCGTAGCAGGTTGCGATGGCAACCCGCTCGCTTGGAGCGGATCGGTCCCGCTCACTACGGTAGCGCCCCCGGGCTACGAGATTGGCCGCAAGGGTGTCCAACTGCTGATGGAGCAAATCGAGAACAAGGCCCCGGCAAAGACCAAGCATATCCGCGTCGGCTCTGCAGCGCGCACCGTCACCGCAGTCACCGCCGCCGAGGATATCAACCGCCAAGAACTGGTACGTCCGTTCCTATTGGAGCGCGCCAGCACCCAGGCAAGCACCCAGACCGACGCCACGGCCATCAACCTCGGCGCGTATCTATAGCACGCCCGCAAGTATGCTATGTCGCCGCTTAAGCAAAAGGGGCCCGACCATTGCCGGGCCCCTTTTGCTTAAGCGCAAACGTGAGCAATCGCTCGTTTCAACGCCGCAATTTTCTAGCGCACAGTCTTGATTGCCGCCGCCAGGTCGAACAACGTATCGAGCACGGCCTCGCAGCCATCCACCACGTCCTGCGGCAGCGGCACGATATCGGGAACGGCAAAGACATGGCAACCGGCCGTAATGCCCGAGACGCAGCCGTTACGCGAATCCTCGACCACGGCACATTCCCCGGGAGCGAAGCCCGCGCGCTCGCAGGCAAGCAGGTACATCTCGGGGTCGGGCTTGCCGTGCACGACGTCCTCGCCACAGGTCACCGTTTCAAACTTGTCAAAGAGTCCGACCATCTTAAGGTTGCGCTCCGCTGTAACGTGGCGCGACGACGTCGCAAGGCCCACGTGATAGCCCGCAGCCAGCAGCTCGTCTAGGCACTCGGCAGCACCGGTCTTAAGCTCCAGTTCGGTCTTGACCATCTCGTCGCGAATCTCCTTGTGGCGACGATAGATCGCCTCAGCGGTTTCTCTGCTGCCGTAATGTGCCTCAAGGATGTCCATGACATCGGGCAGCGTGCGACCGATAAACTGATGGATCAGCGCTTCATCAATCGCGAGCCCCAGCTCAGCGGCGCCTGCCTTCCAGGCCTTAATCCCCAAACGCTCGGTATCGACCAGCGTTCCATCCATGTCAAAAATAACAGCCTTGATCATATCGGTCCCCCATCGACTCTCGCTGTCGCGTTGCTGCAACTCTACCGCATTTGGCAACTTGTATATAACGTATATGCTATATTGCACTTTCGTTACACAGATAGAAGTCTTATGGCAAGTAACGCATTAGGATTATAGTTTTCGATCGAGTACTCAACGATAAGGATCGTTTCATGATTTTAGACACCACGGCACCCGCAGAGGAGCTTCAAGACAAGCTATCGGCGCTCGAACAGCTGCTTTTGGCATACGGGCGCGTGGCTATCGGGTTTTCCGGCGGCGTTGACAGCAGCTTTTTGGCCGCCGTATGCGCCCGCGTCATGCCTACCAATACCCTCCTCGTCCATCTCACCACGCCGCTCATCGGCACGCCCGAGCAGGCTTCGTTTGAGCAGTCCGTTGATGGGCAGGCCAATGAGGGGCCGCATTTTAAGCTCCCCGTGCTCAATCTTTCGGTTGATCAGCTGCAGCTCCCCCAAGTAGCCTGCAACGATGCCAATCGCTGCTACCACTGCAAGCACGCCGGCTTTACCGCCATCGTCAACCACGCCAAGTCGCTCGGCTTTCCCACCGTCATCGATGGCAGCAATGCAAGCGATCGCGGTGACTACCGCCCCGGCATGCGTGCGGCAGAAGAGCTCGGCGTACGCTCACCCCTTATGGAGGTCGGCTTTACCAAGGACGAAGAGCGCGAGCTGCTGCGCGCATGGGGTTATCCCGTTTGGAACCTGCCGGCGGGAGCATGTCTTGCCACGCGCGTCCCCACGGGCGAGGAGCTTACGCGCGAGAAGGTCGATTTAATCCGCGCCTGCGAGGATTACCTGCACGATCTTGATCTGGCACAGGTACGCGCGCGCTTGATCGGCGGCTGCATGCATATCGAGGCCGCACCCGCAGATGTCGCCAAGATTGCTGCCCTCGGCGGCAACGCCGTCGATGCCGAGGGCAAAACCCCGCTGCCCGCCGTTATCGAGTCCGCGCTGCGCGAACTGGGCTGCGACCATATCTCCCCCGAGGTCACCCCCTACATTCACGGCAACATGAACCTTTAGGTTACGCCGTTTTACAAACGGCGTAACTGCTCGGCGCTGCGCGGGCCCCGGGCACGGCAATCTGACGTTCAACTTCACGGGCGCGACCAAAAGGTCAGCGCCCGCTTGTTTCACGTCACCTTACCGCACCCGGAGCCCGCTCGCTCGCATATGCTCAACCTGCACTGCGTTAACTGACCTGCCAATAAGGGACAGGTTTATTTTGGCAGGTTTTATCTGGGGAAACGCAAATAGGGCCGTGACACCCATACGGCGTCGCGGCCCTTTTCCTTGGAGAAGGATCAATTGATTGAACGGGATGACCGTTCTAGTCTTCGAGTCCGCTATTGATGAGCTCCGCAATCTCAACGGGATCGGTGCTCGCGCGCACCTTGTCACGGAAGCCGGCGTCCATCAGCATCACGGCAGCCTTGGAGAGCAGACGCAGGTGCGTAGTTCCGGCCTCGCCGGCGGGCACGTACAGCGCGAGCGCAACATCGACGGGCACCCCATCGAAGCTCGGCCATTCAACGGGCTCGGTCAGTTTAAGCACGGCAACGCCCGGCGTGTGGATCGCGTCGCTTTTGGCATGCGGAACGGCAAAACCGGCGACAAGGCCGGTCTCGGCCTCGTTCTCGCGAGCAATGAAGGCGGCCTCTACGGCAGATGCGTCATCGGCAAAGCCGAGCTCGATGGCCTGCTCGGACAAATAATGTAGGGCGTCCTCGCGCGAGGCGGCGGTATACCCGATTGTCACTTGGTTGGCAGATACAAATCCCATGGAAACCTTCCTTACAACACGGACCTGACCGCAGCTTCGATGCCGTCGGCGTCCAAACCGTACTTGTGCAGCAAATCGACCGCAGGGCCGGACTCGCCATACACATCGCGCACGCCGACGCGACGCATCGGCACCGGATGCTGCTCCGCGAGCACCGAGGCCACGGCCTCGCCAAGACCACCGATAATCGAATGCTCCTCGGCGGTGACCACGCGACCAGTCTTCTTGGCGCTGGCAACCACCAGGCGCTCATCAAGCGGCTTAATCGTGTGCATGTTGATGACCTCGGCATCGATACCATCGGCAGCGAGCGCCTCGGCAGCCTCAAGCGCCTCGGCGACCATAAGGCCACAAGCGATGATGGTCACATCGGACCCCTCGCGCACGACCACGCCGCGACCAATCTTGAACTCATAGTCCTCGTGATCGTTGATGACCGGTGTTGCCAGGCGGCCGAAGCGCATGTAAACCGGGCCCTCAAACTCATAGGCGGCGCGCACACAGGCACGAGCCTCGACGTCGTCGGCGGGAACGACCACCGTCATACCCGGAATCGTGCGCATGAGTGCGATATCCTCGCAGCACTGGTGCGTGGCGCCGTCCTCGCCCACCGAAATGCCGGCATGAGTAGCGCCAATCTTGACGTTGAGGTGCGGGTAGCCGATGGAATTGCGGACCTGCTCGTAGGCGCGACCGGCAGCAAACATCGCAAAGGTGCTCGCAAAAGCAACGCGGCCCGTGGTCGCGATGCCGGCGGCGAGCCCCATCAGGTTGCTCTCGGCAATGCCGGCGTCGTAGAAGCGCTCAGGGTGCGCAGCCTTAAACTTACCGGTCTGCGTGGCGGCGGCCAGGTCGGCATCGAGAACTACAAAGTCATCGCGCTCATTGCCCAGCTCGACAAGTGCCTCGCCATAGCTAACGCGCGTGGCGACTTTCTTGACGTCTGCCATTAGAGCTCCTCCCCTGCTGCTGCGAGCTCGGCCATGGCCTGCTCAAACTGTTCATCGTTGGGTGCCTTGCCGTGCCAGCCCACCTGGTTTTCCATAAAGGAGACGCCCTTGCCCTTCACCGTCTCGGCGATAATGGCCACGGGCGAGTCGCTCACTTTGCGGGCCTCGGCAAAGGCGGCGGCAATCTGCGCCATGTCGTTACCGTCGGTGAGCTCGATCACATGCCACTTAAAGGCGCGGAACTTGTCAGCGAGCGGCATGGCCGAGTTGACTTCATCGATCGTGCCGTCAATCTGCAAGCCGTTGTGGTCGACGACGGCAACAAGATTGTCGAGCGCATGGTTGCCGGCGAACATGGCCGCCTCCCACACCTGGCCTTCCTCGCACTCACCGTCGCCCAGCAACGTGTAGACACGGTAGCCGTCGCCCCAGTGCTTAGCGGCAAGCGCCATTCCAACTGCAGCAGAGATGCCCTGACCGAGCGATCCGGTGGACATATCGATGCCAGGGGCGTCGTTCATGTTGGGATGGCCCTGCAGTCGGCTGCCAATATGACGGAGCGTCTCGAGCTCTTCGACGGGAAAATAGCCGCGATTTGCCAACACCGAATACAGGCCCGGCGCCGCGTGACCCTTGGAGAGCACAAAGCGATCGCGATCGGCCTTGTGAGGGTCGGCAGGATCGATATTCATTTCCTCAAAGTACAGATACGTCATGATGTCGGCAGCACCGAGCGATCCACCCGGGTGTCCCGACTTGGCCGCGTGAACCGCAGTCACGACACCCTTCCTGACCTCATTGGCGACCTTCGCCAGCTCCTGGTTGGTCATACGAATTCCTCTCTTGAGAACAACCCCGGCACCGGATGACGCGATGCCGGGGCAATCCACTCGTTAAGCCTGAGCGACGACCTTCTGCCAGTCAGCCTCAAAAGAGGCGAGGCCCTGGTCGGTCAGCGGATGATGCAGGCACTTCTTGAGAGCGGCCATGGGCACGGTCGCAATATCGGCACCGAGTAGCGCGGCCTGGGTCACGTGGTTGGGCGTACGAACCGAGGCGGTGATGATCTCGACGGTGTCGTCGACGTTCTTGCCCGTCCAGTCGTAGTTCTTAATGCAGGTCACGACGTTGTCGAGCTGCGAGATACCGTCCTCGGCGATGTCGTCGAAACGACCGACAAACGGGCTGATGTAGCGAGCACCGGCGTTGGCGGCCATAAGAGCCTGCGTCGGCGAGAAGACGAGCGTCATGTTGACGCGCACGCCAGCATCGGCCAGCGCACGGCAGGCGGCAAGGCCGGCCTCGCACACGGGAAGCTTGACCACGATGTTGGGGGCGAGGGCGGCAAGGCGCTTGCCCTCCTCGATCATACCCTCGGCAGTGGTCGCGGTAGACTCGGCGGACACGGGCAGGCCCTCGCAGAGCTCGGCAATCTTGAGCATATGCGGCTCAAAGTCGGCAAGCTTGCCGCCGGTCTTGGCGTACAGGGACGGGTTGGTGGTAACACCGGCCAGGCAGCCCCAGCTCTTGGCCTCGGCAATCTCGTCCAGATTGGCGGTATCGATAAAGAACTTCATGGTGAACCCCTTCAAAGGAAGCTAAAACTCAAAAGAATGGGACAAAGGGACTGCCCCTTTGTCCCATGTGCCGGGCCTGCAGCTGGGACATGCCCCAGGCCCGGCGTCGCGTAGGAAAAGCTACTTACTCGGCAAGAGCGGCCTCGATGCGGGTCGTGACGCCCTTGAGGTTAAGACCGACGACGTACTGCTTGATCGGGCGCTTGATGTGTTCGATGACAAAGCGCTTGCCGTCGATGTCCTGAGCGGCGAGGTTGCGGTAGAGCTTCTCGACCTGCTCCTTGACCTCAGGATCGTTGAACGCATAGTGACCGGAGACATCCAGGATCTTCAGGCTGAGCTCATCGTCGGCAAGGATGTCGTCGACCTGCAGGTTGACGTCGTCGCCAGTCATCCACTTGCGCCAGCGCTCGGTCTTGATAGCCTTGACCAGCAGGGTGTGATACAGGTCGGAGGGGTCATCGCACAGACCGTTGTCGACCAGGATCTGCTCGATGGCGCAGAGCTTGAGGTAGGCGCGGGTCTCCTCGGTGCCATACTGCGGAGCAACGTTGGAGGCGGTCACGTGTGCCGGGATGTGCTCGAGCAGCGTCGCGTCGTCCAGATAGTCGGCGTTGTGCTCCTTCAGGCCCACGCCGTAGCGCTTGGCCATATCGGCAAGCTCGCGGGCGTTCTTGAAGTTGTAGTGACCGACCTGCTCCGTCCAGCGGGTAAGGGTGCCGGTCTGGCCGACGATAAAGGTGGGCATGGGGCAGCCGCGCTTCTCGAGCTCGGGCTGCAGCTGAGAAATGAACTCCTCGTACTTATCGGTAGAGGTCAAGCCGCCATTGGTCTCCTCGGTACCGACCTCATAGGCGACCTCGGGCAGGTTATGCTCGCGACGGTACTGCTCAAGGTAGTCGATAAGATCGATCGTGCGGCGAAGCACCACGTCGAGCGGAATAACCTTGCCGATCTGATAGGGATCCTTGGTGGGGTCGACCATCAGCAGGTCAAAGCCTGCCTCCATGTCGGCGACGAAGGACTTGCGGGCGAGCTCCATGGCCTCGTCCTCGGGCAGGTGGGCGTTACGCTCCTCGTCGCGCTGCCACGGACCGCCGTGATCTCGGCACAGGTAGTACGGACCGGTGTAACCCACCTCGTCGGCGACCTTCTTGATGTCGGCGGCAAAGCGCGTCTGGTCCCAACCGTTGACGTAGCCGGCGCCTATCTCGTCCATATCGACCTGGTTGCGGCTAGCAATAAACATGGGCGGGAAATCCTCGTCCTTGGCAAGCTCGAACACGGCCTGAATCAGGTTGGGGCTCATGGGGCCAATGCCGACCATGGTTGCGTGATCGCCGCTATCCTGCAGCTTGAGCATGCCCTGAACGGCCTGACGGATGGTGAGGTTGGACATTTTGTTCTCCTTCTCCAGAGGATTTTTGACAAAAGTTCCCTGGGACCCAGATGTGGGCCCTATCAGTACGGATGGATTTTGTTGTGTAGGGGCGGTTGTGCGGAGTCAAATCCATCCCTCCGCACAACCGGAGTCCTTAAAGGTTTACTTGGCCTGCTTATCGAGCGTGGGCTTCATGGCAATCAGGATTGCAGCGGCGACCACGGCGCCAATCACGATGTCCAGGCAGAACAGCGCGACGTTGTTGGTGGCAAGGGCGACGATAAAGCCACCGTGCGGGACGTAGCAGTCGATGCCCTGGAAGGCGGCAAGTGCCGCACCCACGGCAGAGCCGATGCAAATGCCGGGCAGGGTGTGACCGAGGTCCTTGACCGCGAAGGGGATAGCGCCCTCGGTAATACCGATGCAGCCCATGAACAGCGCGGAGATGCCCATCTGGCGGTCAGCGTCATCGAACTTGTTCTTGGCGATGAGCGCAGCGAGGCCACAGGCGATCGGGGGAACGGCGACGGCGACGCGGAACATACCGTTAGGACCGTAGATACCGGAGGCCATGATGGCCATGGTGAAGGTCGAGGCGGTCTTGTTGATGGGGCCACCCATATCGAAGGCGGTCATAACGCCAATGACCAGACCCAGGACAACTGCGGAACCGCCCTGCAGGCTGCCGAGCACGCCGGTGAGCCAGTCCATCACAAAGCCAAGCGGCGTGGCCAGGATGTAGATATAGGCCATGCCCAGGACAAGCGAGGTCAGAATCGGGATGATCAGGATGGGCATGATGGTCTGGATGGTGTTGTTGACCTTCCAGGTCTTCATCCAGCGGACAAAGTAGCCGCAGATGACCGCCATGATCATGGCGGCCAGGAAGCCGGTCGAAACGCTGTTGCCGTTAGGGGTAACGACTGCGTTGTTGACCAGGTAGCCCAGGACAAAACCGGGGGCGAGCGCGGGCTTGCCGGCCATCGAGTAGGAGATGTATGCCGCAAGCACCGGGATCATCATGGAGATGCCGGCCATGCCGATGGTGTTAAGGCTCACCATCAGCGGGTTCGTAACCTCCATGCCGTTGGCGCCGGCGGTACCGGATGCCAGCGAGAAGGCAAGAAACACGCCGCCGATAACGACGATGGGGATAAAATAGGAAACGCCGGTATTGAATGCATTGAGCAGCGTCTTGCCAGGATCGGCAAAGATAGACTGCTTGGACGCCGGTGTCGGGGCCTGCGGGGCAGCGGAGACGGCCTTCTTCTCTGCCTTGGCCTCGGCCTTGGGCGCGTCAACGGCGCCACCCGTCGCCTTGATGATCTCAATGGCCTGGTCGATGATCTTTACCGGATCGGCGATTACATCCGAGGTGCCGACCTTCAGGAACTTGCCCTCGGCCATCTTCTGCTCAAAACGGTCCTCGTTCTCGACACCCACGTCGACGGACTCCAGGACCAGGTCGGCGGAGTCCACGTCTTCCTGCGTGAGCTCATTCTCGATACCCAGGCCACCCTGAGCCTCGACCTTGCACTCGATGCCACGGGCGGCGCATTCATCCTGAATCGCCTTCTGGGCCATATACGTGTGGGCGATACCCACAGTACAGGCGGCAACGCCTACGATCTTCATTGCTTCCCTCTTTTCATAGAGTTGCGTGCGCAAGACACCGTTTGCGGAGGCCTCCGGAGCATCCCCTGCCGTTTGGACTTGCTGTCTTTTCGACAAGAACAATATAGGTGCTCGTTTTTCTTAATGCCAGCTTATTTCGGTAAACGCGCAGGTCAGAGCGTTGGTTATGCGATTTAGTTATGCGTTTAACCAAAAATGAATCCTGCGATTTTGCCCTCGATTTCAAAAGTCAAGAAGTATTTGATTTTCTCGGTAGACGGCAGATGCGCATGCCGGTCACAAATTTCGACCCCACCCGTATGCCGCATTTGTTGCATACTCATATGAAAGGAAAAAGCCGCTCACCGAAGCGTATCCTTCACCAAGACTCAAAGTCATCATGTTGGAAAATGCTCATCTGTCGGAAGGAGTCGCTGTGGCAAAACAGCGCGTTACGATCGCAGACGTCGCTCGAGAGGCGGGAACCTCGACGGCAAGCGTCTCGTATTACCTCAACGACAAACGAGAAAAGCTTAGCGAGAAGACGCAGAACAAAATCGCGCGCGTCATTAAGGAACTCGGATACGTTCCCAACGCCCAAGCGCAGACGCTCACCGGCAAGCAAACCCACGTCATTGCCATCATCATTTTGGATAACACCAACAAATGGGCGGGGCTCGTTCTCAATGGCATGGAGCAGGTCATGCTCCCCGCGGGCTACCAGACGGTCGTTTGCACGAGCAACTTTAACCCCGAGACCGAGCTCATGTACGTCGACAAGATGCTCTCGCTGGGCGTCGATGGCTTTATCATCCAGCCCACGGCAAACTTCAAAGCCGTGCATGACCGCATTAGACGCGCCGGCAAGCCGGTCGTCTTTTTCGATGCGGCCATCTATAGCCCAGGTACCAGCTGGATCAAAACCAACCTTTACGACGGCGTGTACAACGCCACACAGGCACTCCTCGACGCCGGCTACGAAGATTTCTTTTCCATTGCCGCCAACATGACCGAAATGCGCACCCGCATGGAGCGTTTTCAGGGGTATGCCGAGGCGCTGGCAGCGAACGGGCAGCTCTACAAAGCGATTCCCATCGATCACAACAAGCCGTCAATCAACGAGCTCACCGAATACTTTAAATTCAAGTTCAATCCCGCCAAGCGAACCCTTATCTTCGTGCAAAATCAGTGGGCACTTCCCCGTGTCTACAAGGCCCTCCAGCCAATGGCCCATCTGCTTCCGCAGCAAATCGGCCTTTTGGGACTCAACTGCGAAGACTGGACTAATCTCACCACACCGACCGTCTCCACCATCATCGAGCCCGTCGACCAAGAAGGTCGCGAAGCAGCCGAGATGCTGCTCGCCCTACTTGACGGAAGCAGCGAACCCGGCGAGCAGCGCATTCTCGAGTGCAAGCTCAACTGGCTCGACTCCACCTCGATCTAGAACGCGGGACAAATGAATCAGTAGCGTCTATCCCAAATCTTGAGTATTTGTTCGACAGAACGGCCCCTGCCGGCTCCTGCTAGACTGGTAGATTCCCAACCGTCCATCCAGGAGCCTCAATGTCGCGCAAGCCCGCCTACAAGCAAGTACTTTCCATCGGCACCGCCGTGGTGCTCGGGTTTGCGCTGTTTACGGGATCGCTCGACGGAGCGCCCAAGTTGCTGTCGCCGCAAAGCGATGAGCAGGCGGTAGCTCTGGCCGAGAAACAAAACGAAAGTCCCAGCCGCACCGACGACGAGGCGGACCTGGTCGCTCGGCTCGAATCGGGAACGGCGAGCTCCCCGGACCCTCAAAACGGCCAGGACCCTGGCGATGGCTCCGATTCCGCCGCAACCGACACCGGCGACGGCGCTTCCGCGGACAGCGCCGCCACCCCCATCGACGAGGTCGAAAACCCCGACCTCAACCGCGCCCGCGGTGTTTATCTCAGCAGCATTCCCGACTACGCCGGCAACCCCTACGTTGCCCTTCGCGCCGACAGCACGCACCCGCTCGGCACGCCGTCATTCACACTCGATGAATACGATCGCGCCACCGAAGAGGGCTGCTTTAAGAAATTCTCCAAGCTCGACAGCCTGGGTCGCACTCGCAAGGCGCTCGCCTGCGTAGGCCCCGAGTCGCTCGGACAGGGAAAGCGCGGCGATATCTCGCGCATCCATCCTGCCGGTTGGCACCAGCAGCGCTACGACTTTATTCCGGGCCAGAGCCTCTACAACCGCTGCCATCTCATCGCCTGGTCGCTCTGCGGCGAAAACGCCAACCGCAAGAATCTCCTCACCGGCACGCGTTATCTCAACGAGACAGGCATGCTGCCGTTTGAGGAGCAGATTCTCGGCTACATCCGCGATACGGGTAACCATGTGCTCTACCGTGTCACGCCCATGTATAACGAAGAGGAACTTATCTGCCGTGGCGTGCGCCTTGAGGCGCAATCGGTCGAGGACCACGGCAAGACCCTCTGCTTCCACGTATACTGCTACAACCTGCAGCCGCACGTGCAGATCGACTACGCCACCGGCCGCAATCAGACCTCGGGAGTTTAGGGCCGACCAAGCTGCCCGTAACCCAAAAAATGATCCGTTTTCCTCCGTCCCCAAGGAATCAAATAAGGCCGCCCCGGTTACCCAGGGTGGCCTTTTCGTCAGCACCTACATTGCAGGCAAAATCGCACGCTACTTGGCGCGACCCTCCTCATAGCGCTCGACCAGCTTGGCCTGAACGTCATAGGGAACCTGCTCGTAGCCAGCGGGCTTCATGGTAAAGTCACCCGTGCCGCGCGTGATAGAGCGCAGGCGCGTCGAGTAATCCGCCAGCTCTGCCAGCGGCGCCTGGGCAATGACCACGGTGTCTCCGCGCTCATCGGTCTCCATGCCCGTCACGCGACCGCGCGAGGCCGAGATGTCGCCCATCACGGCGCCGGCGTAGCTCTCGGGGATAGTCACCGTAATTTCCTCGATGGGCTCCAGCACCACTGGGTCGGCATCGGCACATGCCTTGCGCAGGCCGATGCGAGCCGCCGCGCGAAACGCCATCTCGTTGGAGTCGACGCTGTGATACGAGCCGTCGTACACAGCCACGCGAATGCCCGTGAGCGGGTAGCCGGCAATGATGCCGTCCTTCATGGTCTCCTGGACACCCTTGTCCACGGCAGGGATCAACGAACGTGGAATACGGCCGCCTACGACCTCGTCCACAAACTCATAGCCATCGCTCGTGCCGTCGGGTCCGATGAGCGGCTCAACGCGCAGCCAGCAGTCGCCATACTGACCGGCACCGCCAGTCTGCTTCTTGTGGCGGCCCTGGGCGCTCGCCGTGCGGCGGATGGTCTCGCGATACGGAATGCGGATCGGCACGCTCTTGGCCGCGACCTTGGTACGGTCCTCCAAACGGTTGAGCAGCACCGAAACCTGCGCCTCACCCACGGCGGAGATAATGGTCTGGCCGGTCTCCTCGTCGCGGTCGATGCTCATGGTCGGATCAGCCTTGCAGGCCTTCTCGATAAACGTGTAGAGCTTCTCTTCGTCGCCGCGGTTCTCGGCCTCGATGGCAATGCGGTACTGCGAGTTGGGAAACTTAAACGCCGCGGCCTCGACCTTACCGGTAATCGAGAGCGTGTCGCCCGTCTCGGCAGCCAGCTTGGGCGCCACGATGATGTCGCCGGCATAGGCATGGCCAACCTCGGTCATATCGCGGCCGCACATCACATACAGGTGAGCCAGACGGTCGCCCTTGCGGGTACGCGCGTTGATCAGCTCAAGACCCGGCTCAAGCGTACCCGTCAGCACCTTGATAAAGCTGATGCGACCCTGCTGCGGATCGGCCAGGGTCTTAAACACAAACGCCACCGGACGGTCATCGTCGCTCGAGATTTTGAGCGAATCACCGTCGATGAGCGGCATCTCGCCGTAGTCCGTCGGCGCCGGGAAGTACGTGGCGATGTCGTCCATCAGCGAGTTGACGCCCTGCTCCTTAATGCAATCGCCCGCAAAGACCGGCACAAAGATGCGCTCGGCAATCGCCTTCGACAGCAAGCCCTCAAGCTCCTCCTGCGTCAGCGTCTCCTCGCCTTCCAAGTACTTCATCATCAGTTCGTCGTCAGCCTCGGCCACCAGCTCGCACAGATGGTCATGGGCCTCCTCGGCCTGGGCACGATACTCCTCGGGAATCTCCGACTCAACGGCTTCGGCGCCGTTGCAATGGCGCGCCTTCATGCGCACCAGGTCGATGATGCCGTCAAAGTCCTCGCCCTCGCCCCAGGGAAGGGTCACGGCGCCCAGTCGCGTGCCAAAGCGCTCCTGCAGCAGGTCCATCGTGGTCGCAAAGCTGGCCTCGGAGCGCGACAGGCGGTTTACGAACACCGCACGCGCCAAGCGCAGGTCCTCGGCGGCATACCAGAGCTTAACCGTCGTAGGCTGCGGGCCGGCCTCGGCGTCGACCACAAACAGGGCCGTCTCGCAGACGCTCATCGCGGCAAAGGCGTCGCCGATAAAATCGGGGTAACACGGGGCATCGAGCACATTGATGCGCGCGCCCTTCCAGTCGATCGGCGCGATGGTCGTCGAGATGGAAAATGCACGCTTGACCTCTTCGGGGTCATAGTCGAGCGTGGGCTTGGTGCCGTCGTGGCCGCCCAGGCGGGCGGTCTTGCCGGAAAGGTGGAGCATGGCCTCGGCGAGTGAAGTCTTGCCCACCCCGCCTTGGCCTACGAGCACCACGTTCCTTACATTGCCGGTCTTGGGAGCACCCATGATGACCTCCTTGCAGGGCCGCGCGCATTGCGCGACGCCAACGGGGAGAGTTCGCGGTCGGTGCCATCCCGGGAGCAGCATGGTCGGCAGCCGAGCCGACTCACCCTCCAAATGTCCTATGCCACCACCCTACCCTCACGGGCGACCGTCCATGCACACCTTTCGGCACACGTATGAATACAGGCGGCGAGAGGAAGAGACAAGCTTGTGAGGCGATTATTGAACCCCGCCGATGCAAACAAAAAGCCGCCACAGACCGTAAGACCTGCGGCGGCTTCGCCTCAATTAATAGTTGAGCAAATACCTGAGCCTATCCCTCGATACGGCTCAAAAACTCACGCGTGCGCTGCTCGCGCGGATGGTCGATAACCTGCTCGGCCGGACCCTCCTCGACAATGCGGCCTCCGTCCATAAAGACCACGCGATCGGCAACATCGCGCGCAAACTGCATCGCGTGGGTCACGATCACCATCGTCATATTCTGCGCGGCAAGGTCTTTAATGACACGCAGCACCTCGGCCGTTAGCTCGGGATCGAGCGCCGAGGTCGGCTCGTCAAAGAACAAGATTTCCGGGTCGAGCGCCAAGGCGCGGGCGATACTCACGCGCTGTTGCTGACCGCCCGAAAGCTCACACGGAACCTTGTTCTCGTTGCCCACAAGCCCCATCTGAGCAATCAATTCATGCGCACGAGCTTCCGCCTGCTCGCGCGGGCGCTTGAGAACGCGGATCGGCGCATCGGTGATGTTTTTCATCACGGTATAGTGCGGGAACAGATTGTAGTTCTGAAACACCAGGCCGAATCGCGAGCGCGCCTGCCTGGGCACATCGCCCTTCGCATAGACCGCGCCCGAACCCGCATCCGTCGCAACGGCAAGGTCGCCAAACGAGAGCGAGCCTCCGTCGAGCGTCTCGAGCAGCGTGGCACACCGCAGCAGCGTGGACTTGCCGCCACCCGAAGGCCCGATAATCGCCACGACCTCTCCACGCTTTACCTCGAGCGAGATATCCTTGAGCACCTCATTGCCGCCAAACGCCTTGCGAGCGTTCGATATTTTCATTACCGTTCCGGACACGGGAACCTCCATGTGTTTAAAAAGTCAGCGAGCGTGTGACTGGCGAGACAATGTGCTCCGAAAGAGGAGCGCCGCGTACTTCTGTACGCAAGCGACGGCTTGAGGAGCAGATTGGCCGTCAGGCACGCGCGCAGCGTCGAGCAGTCCGCCGTTCGCTAGAACGGCGGAACGATCTAGTCATGGTAGTAATCCAATTTTTTCTCGGCGGCGCCCAGCAGCATCTCGACAACGAAATTAAAGACCCAGTAAATCAGCGCCGCAATCGCAAACGGCACCATGCTCACCTGCGAGGCGACCAGCGCCTTGGCCGTCGAGAACATCTCACCCACGCCAATGGCAAACGCCAGCGACGTGTCCTTGACCAGCGTGATGATCTCGTTGCCCATCGCCGGCAGAATACGCTTGGCGACCTGCGGCATCACGATATACAGAAACGTCTGCACGCGCGAATAGCCCAGCACCTCGGCAGCCTCGTATTGACCGCGCGGAATGGACTGCAAGCCCGAGCGATAGATCTCGGCAAAGTAACCGGCGTAGTTGATGATGAACGCCACGACGCACGCCGTCCACTTGGAATCGGGCGTGAGCGAAATGCCAAACACGTAATACGGGGCAAAGTAGATGGCAAACATCTGCAGCATGAGCGGCGTGCCGCGCATGACCGAGATATAGATGCGCGCAATCCAGCGAAGCGGCGCGATTTTGCTCATGCGCATAAACGCCACGGGAATTCCCAGCGGAATCGACCCCAGCAGCGTCAACACAAACAGCTGCAAACTGACCAAGAACCCCTGGCCAAGCATCTGCATCATGACCTGAACAGACATTACTTGAGCACCCAATTATCGAAAGACAAACCATAGCTTGAATATTTATCGCAGAGGTCCTTGACCGTGCCGTCCTCGTAGAGCGCCTTGAGCGACTCGGCTACAGCATCGGCCGACTTGGTGTCGCCCTTCTTAAAGCCAACGGCGTAGTGCTCGCTGGACAGCGGCTCATCAAGCTGCGTATAGGCATCGGGCTTGGCGGCAAGCTGATACTGGGCAATCGAAAGGTCGCACGCCACGGCATCGACCGCGCCGCTCTCGAGCTGCATAAAGGCCGTGTTGTACTCGCCGATCGTGTCGAGCGTGGCAAACGTCGCTGCCAGATCCTTCTGGTCACCCTCAAGCACGTCCTGCGCAGCGGAATCAGTCTGGGTAATCACAGTCTTGCCGGCAAGATCGTCCCAGCCCTTGATGCCCGCATCCTTCTTGACCACCAGCACCTGCTCGTTGAGCATGTACGGCTCGGAGAACGTGTAGTCGTCCTCACGGCCCTCCATGGTAAAGCCGTTCCAGATGCAGTTGATGGCGCCCGAGTTAAGCAGCGTATCCTTGGCGTCCCAGTCGATGGCCTCGTATTTGACCTCCCAGCCCTGCTTATCGGCAACAGCCTTGGCCAGATCGAGATCAAAGCCGGTGTACTCGCCATCGTCGCCCACAAAGCCGTACGGAGGATAGGACTTATCAAAGCCCACCACGAGCTTCTTGGACTCCGCAGCGCCCTTCACATCCTTGGCCGCGGCAGAGCCAGCAGCGGAGCCCTTGCCGGCACCACCGCCGCAACCGACAAGACCAAGGCCAAGCACCGTAGCGAGCGAGCCGGCTAGACCAACAAACTGACGACGAGACATATCGGTGTTCATGGTATCCCCCCTTGATGGCACTTTAGTTAAGTAAAGTGATTCGTGTAACGTTCAGAATCATACACTTTAGCGTGATAGAGCACAAGGCGAGTTTGCCCGCCGCGTGAGGGGTGTGGGGGTTAAGTTTCCTGCTCTACAGTCCTGCTCACGACGGAGGCCACATTAAGTGGCCTCCTGTTCGTGCGGAACTCGCGATAAACTTAACCCCCACACCCCTCACGCGGCGGGCAACCGTCGTTGGGCTTATCACTGGCACGAATAAACCGCTTGCATATCGTCTGCTGGCTTGGCACGGTACAATACTTGCAGCTTTAATTCATGAATTAGTGGAGTTATTGATGGCAGAATCTCGTGCGGAGCGTAAGGCTCGTCGTGCTTTGATCGAGGCGGCTGAGGGGTCAGAGGAGAAAAAATCTTCTACGAAATCCAAGTCTTCTAAAGCTGCAAAAAGCAAGTCGGCTAAGGCCAAGCGTCCCGGCTCTCGTCGGAACGAGGATAAGGCATCTCAGACTCGCTCCAAGCGCTCGCATAAAGATCGGGTTTCGTCTGCGCGTAAGGCTGTGGACCCCAAGTCTCCCTGTTCGATCATGAAAGCTTGCGGTGGGTGTACGGCGCTCAATCGTCCTTATAAGAAGCAGCTCGCCGCCAAGCAGGCTGCTATGGAGGAGCTTTTTGCTGCTCTTTGCGAGCGTGAGGGTATTAGCGTCGACCCCATTCGCGGTATGGGCGTCACCCTGGGCGACCCGGGCAAATATCCTGCGCCGCGTGGCTTTCGTCATAAGGCTGCCACTCCCTTTGCTCCCGGTAAGGAGGGCGCTGTCCGTTGCGGTTTCTTTGAGCGCGGCACGCACAAGATCGTTGCCGTACCCGAATGCCCCGTCGAGGCGTCGGGCGCTCGTCAGATTCTCAACGGCATCGCACGCGAAGCTGAGCGGTTGCATATTCCCGCCTTTAACGAGGACAAGCATCTGGGCTTGCTCCGCTATGCCGTCGTCCGCTGCGGTTGGCGTACCGACCAGGTCATGGTCACGCTCGTGACCGCTCAGCGCGACTTGCCGCATGCGCAGGAGTTCTTTGAGGCTGTCGCCGCACTCGATCCGCGCATCGTCACCGTCGCCCAAAACATCAACGGACGTCCCGGCAACGCCATCCTCGGCGAGGAAACCCGCATCGTGTATGGCGCCGAATGCATGCGCGACCAGCTGCTCGGCTGCGAATTCGACATCTCCCCCACCGCGTTTTATCAGACCAACCCGCAACAGACCGAGCTGCTCTATCAGCTCGCTATCGACGGCATGGATTTGCACCAGGGCGATGTGCTCATGGATGCCTACTGTGGCAGCGGTACCATCGGTCTTTGCGCAGTTAAAGATGCCCAGAAAAAGGGCATCGGCATTATGCTGCTCGGCGTGGAGCGCAACCCGGCGGGCATTGCCGACGCACGTCGCAATGCCGAGCTCAACGGCCTCACCCGCAGCGCCTGGTTTATGGCCGACGACGCCACCGATTGCATCCTGGATGCCGCCGATAACAACGAGCGGGTCGATGTCCTTTCCATCGATCCGCCGCGCGCCGGCTCTACCCCCGAGTTCCTCGAAGCTGCCTGCGCGCTTAAGCCGCGCCGCATCACCTATATCAGCTGCAACCCCGTAACTCAAGAGCGCGACCTGCATCAGCTCCTCGACGGAGGCTATTGCCTGCTCAAGATCACGCCCGTCGACATGTTCCCTCACACCGACCACACCGAAACCGTAGCGGTCCTCGAACGCCGATAACCGACCTCAGTAGATTTTTGGGACAAGAAAGGGGGCGACCCGCCTGGGCCGCCCCCTTCGCTTGGTTTATAAACTCCGCTACATCCCATTGCGCAGATCGCACACGCCGGCTGCCGCCATCTCGCGCAGCAGCGTCTCGCGGTCGCGCGTCACGATCAAATCTAGCGGGAAGTGAATCTCGTCGAGCATCTTGCGCGCGTGATCGAGCTTGCCAATGGCCATGCCAATGTGGGCATCGGTTGACACGCCAATGCCCACGCCCAGCTCGGCGCAGCGCTCGGCGATCTTGCGGCATACGGCCCAATGCTCAGTGTCGACACCGTGTTCAAGACTATGGTTGTTGATCTCGATAATCTTGTGCTTGGCCTTAGCTGCCAACAGCACCTCGTCGATATCGAACGGCACGCCCGAACGCCCCGTGTGACCCAGCATGAACACCTTGGGGTGCTCCAGGGCATTGATATACATCTCGGTCGTCTGGGCCAGCGTCGCGCCTTCAGCAATCTGCGGATTATGCACGCTCGCAACCAAATAATCCAAATTTCGCGTAACCAAATCGAACAGCGAATGCTGACGGCTGTACGAATCACCGGCAATATCGAGCGTGACAGGAGTGTCCTCGCCAAACAGGCTTCCGTCCAGCGAAACGATATCGGCCTCGGCACCACGCAGCACCAGCACGCCGCTCCAAATGCGCGGCCAGATATCCTGGTTGATAAAGAATTGGTAACTGCGCAGGTCATTGGGGCAAGCCGTAACCATAGAGCTCAGATGGTCGGCAGATCCGAGCACCTGCAGGCCACGCTCTGCCGCCCAGTACACATTCTCCTCAATGGTCGAATATGCATGCGCAGAGAATATCGTATGGGTATGAATGTCACAAGAAAGCAGGTAGGGCATCAGGTCTCCTTATCTGGCACGGCCGTCGCTTATATTCATTGTACGCATAGCCTTCGATAGTCGTAAAACCACTCCATCCCAAAGACACAACGTCCATGACAACGGGGTCTGGCTTAACACCAAACCCCGTTTCACGTAAAACATTGTAGGCAGAGCGCTTTACTTTTAACGATACTCGTCCGCCAACTGTTTCCAAGCGGGTAGCGAATTGATAATCGTTTCGTAACTCACGCAATAGCCCAGGCGGAACCAACCCGGCATACCAAAGCTGTCCGAGGGAACCGCAAGCAACTCATACTTCTTTGCACGCTCGCAAAACGCATTCGCATCGGGTTCCAGCGCCTTCACCCACAGGTAGAATGCACCATCCGGCTCAACATAGGTGTAGCCGTACTCCGCTAGTGCGTCGGTAAGCGCGGTGCGGTTGCGCGCATAGGCCTCGACATCGCTCGGCTCATCGATGCAATCGATGATTACGCGCTGGAAGAGTGCCGGTGCGCATACAAAACCTAGCGTACGGGCAGCACCCGCAACAGCCGGCATCAGACGGGCAGCCTGCGGATTGGTGTTGGGAACCAAGATCCACCCCACGCGCTCGCCCGGCAGCGACAGCGACTTGGAATACGAGTAGCACACGATGGTGTGCTCGTAGATCGAGGGCACCCAAGGCACCTCGGCACCGTACACAATCTCGCGGTACGGCTCATCCGAGATGAGCATAATCGGATTCTCGGGATCGCGCTGAGCGTTGGCCTCGCGCAGAACATTGGCCAGTCGCGTCAGCGTGTCGCATGTATATACGGCACCGGTCGGATTGTTGGGAGAGTCAATGATGACGGCCGCCGTCTTATCGCTGATCGCCTTGAGCACGTTGTCCACGCTCAGCTGGAACGTATCTTCATCGGCGAGCGCCTCAACACACGTACAGCCGGCCTTCTCAATCCAAACGCGATACTCCGGAAAGTACGGGGCGATAACAATAACCTCGTCGCCCGGGTTCGTAACGGCGTTGAGCGTGCAGGTGAGCGAAGCCGCGGCACCCACCGTCATAAATACGTCTTTGCCCTCATAGCTCGTGCCAAAGCGGCGGTTGAGCGATTCGGCCACAGCGGCACGACATTGCGGCAGGCCCGGTGCGGGCGTGTAGCCGTGCAGCTGGTCGCTCGGCAGCTCCAGGGCCTTCTTAATCGACTCAGCCACAGCAGCGGGCGCCGGAACGCTCGGATTGCCCAGCGAAAAATCGAATACGTTTTCCGCACCGATCTGCGCCTTGCGCTCAAGGCCATAGCTAAAAATCTCACGGATGATGGAGCTTTCCGCGCCGCGAGCATACATAGTTTCGTTGATCATCTGTTCCCCTTTCGCATAGGCGCTATTGTACGCTTTAGCCGAGCAAAGTGCCGCAGCAATGTTGATTGGGGACAGACTTAAATGCGTGAAAACGCTCATTTAAGTCTGTCCCCAATCAACAGACGGCCCCATATCGCTCAAAAGAAAAAGCCTCCGCAGGTTTCCCCGCGGAGGCTTTCGCCACAAAGACTATTTGTCGGCGTCGGCGTCGGCATCGACGACGGCATGGTCATCGCCAGCATCATCGGATGCGACTTCGGCATCCTCCTGCATGGCCGCCTGCGCAAAGGCCGCGGCATCAGCCGCCAGCTCTTCCTCGCTCATACGGGGCGTGCGCTTCTTGGTCGGCATGCCGGCCGCCTTGGCATTGCGCTCCTCCTTGGCCGCCAGGATATCGCCCTCGCGCTCAAGGTAGGCGTCCCACTCGTTGTCGAGCAGGGCGTTCACGGCGTCACCCTCGACGGTCTCGCGCTCGAGCAGCACCTTGGCCATCAGGTCGAGCTGATCGCGACGGGCATCCAGGATCTCGACCGCACGACGATGGGCCTCACGCATAATGCGCTGGACCTCAATGTCGATGCGACGCGCCGTCTCCTCAGAGTAGTCCTGATGATCGGCATAGTCGCGGCCCAGGAATACCTGATGCTGCGCCTCACCAAACACCTGCGTTCCAAGCTCCTCGCTCATGCCCAGGCGCGTGACCATCTCGCGCGCCATCTTGGTCGCGCGCTCCAGATCGTTGCTCGCGCCCGACGTGATGTCGTCGCACATGAGTTCCTCGGCAACGCGGCCACCCAAGAACACGGCGAGCTCGTCGAGCATCTCGTTCTTGGTCTTGAGGAAGTGGTCCTCCTGCGGAAGCTGCAGCGTGTAACCCAAAGCCTGGCCGCGGCTGACGATCGAGATCTTGTGGACCGGATCGGAGTGCTCCAGGATGTGACCCACTAGGGCGTGACCGCTCTCGTGGTAGGCAATCGTGGTGCGCTCGGCCTCGGTCATCACGCGACCCTTGCGCTGCGGTCCGGCAATCACGCGCTCCATCGATTCCTCGACCTCGTCCATCGAGATCACGGAACGATGGCGGCGGGCAGCCAACAGCGCAGACTCGTTGAGCAGATTTGCCAGATCGGCACCAGTGAAGCCAACGGTCATCTGGGCGAGCTTCTCAAACTTAACGTCCTCGTCCATCGGCTTGTTCTCGGCATGCACGCGCAAGATCTGCTCGCGGCCCTTCACATCCGGACGGTCGACCGTAACCTGACGGTCAAAACGACCGGGACGCAGCAGCGCCGGATCCAGTATGTCGGGGCGGTTGGTGGCGGCGATCAGGATGACCGACTCGCTTTCCTCAAAGCCGTCCATCTCGACCAGCAGCTGGTTGAGCGTCTGCTCGCGCTCGTCGTGACCGCCGCCCAAGCCAGCTCCGCGCTGACGTCCCACGGCATCGATCTCATCGATGAAGATGATCGACGGGGCCTGGGACTTGGCCTCCTTAAAGAGGTCACGCACACGGCTGGCGCCGACACCTACGAACATCTCGACAAAGTCGGAACCCGAGATGCTAAAGAACGGCACGCCCGCCTCGCCGGCAACGGCCTTGGCCAGCAGCGTTTTACCGGTGCCCGGAGGGCCAACCAGCAACACGCCACGCGGGATCTTGGCGCCCAGCTTGCGATAGCGATCCGGATCGCTCAAAAAGTCACGGATCTCCTCGAGCTCCTCGACTGCCTCGTCCACGCCGGCAACGTCTTCAAACTTGACCTTGGGGCGTGTGGCCTCGTTGGTCTTGGCGTTGGTCTTGCCAAACTGCATGTTCCTGTTGTTGGCGCCCATCATCTGACGCATAAAGTAGAACATGATGGCGATAAGGGCGATCGTCGGAAGCACACTCATCGCCAAGTCGCCCCAAAAATCGGGATCGTTGGTGTTGACGATGTACTTGGTATCGGGGTGCTCCGCCATGAGCTCGGCAAGCGAATCGGAGCCGACATAGGTCGAGGAGAAGCTCTTGAGCTCGCTCGTATCGCCCTTGTCCTTCTTCGTCTTCCAGTAATGACCCTTCACGCTTCCGTCTTGAACCGTATAGGTCAGATCTTCGACGCGATCCTGCTTGATGGCGCTCACCATCTCGCTCGTCGCGAGCTTAACGGTATTGCTGGAATTGGCAAAGCCGGAGCCCATGTTAAAGAAGGCGTAGCCCAGAAGCGCGCAAGCCAAAATAAAATACAGCCAGCCCGTACGCGTGGGCTTCTTGCCTCCGGGCATCCCCGGGATCTTAGGCTCCCGGGGAGTCTGGGAATTGTTATCGTTATGGTCGTCGGGCATCTTACGAATAAACCTCCGGTTTCAAAATGCCCAGATACGGAAGGTTACGATAGCGCTCGGCATAGTCGAGGCCGTAGCCCACCACAAAGGCATCGGGGCAATGGGTTCCAACATACTTGGGCGTGATGGCCGAGACGCGGTCCTCAACGTCCTTCCACAGGAAGGCGGCGACCTCCAGAGAAGCGGGCTTGCGGCTCTCGAGGTTCTTCATCAGATACTTGAGCGTCAGGCCCGAGTCCAGAATGTCCTCGACGATCAGCACGTCGCGACCGCGGATGTCGATATCCAGGTCCTTAATGATACGCACGATACCCGAGGACTTCACACCGTCGCCATAGCTCGAAACAGCCATGAAATCGATGTTGGTCGGCAGCTCGATCTTGCGCATCAGGTCGCCCATAAAGACCACGGCGCCGCGTAGGACCGCGATCAGCACCAGATCCTTACCCGCGTAGTCGCGCGTAATCTCCTCGCCCAGGCGAGAGACGATACCGTCGATATCCTCCTGCGTAAACAAAACCTTCTCGATATCCGGATGTTGAGAAGCCATGACAACCCTTTCTTGTGCTTATCGCCCACACACCGCCGTATGGACGCGAACTTCACATTCTAGCAGCGCACGGGGAATATTTTCCAGCCCGTACGCCATCAGCGCGGGAATACCGTCAACGTCGCACAGAATAGCTGGCGTGGGACGCTATTCCGCAACGACCACACGAAGCAGATATGCCACGCGCGTTGCGGCCGTGCACTTAAAACGCTCGTCCGCGCGAACTCCGGCGACCCACACCACGGCACCCCCCGGCGCCGTCCTCACCATGGGCACGCCGGCGCGCTCGGAAACGGGAATGCGAGCCTCACCTAGCAAATCGGATACTTTCTTGCTTCGGCCACTCATCCCTAACGGGCACATCACGTCTCCCGGCGCGGGACCGTCCACCCACAGGCGCGCCAATCGCGCCTCGGCAGGGATCTCGCCACGCGAGCCCGCCAGGATCCGCTCACTATCGCTGTCGGCAAAACCCAGGGCAGCCGCGTCTACCAAAGCTGTCACTTCCCCGGCAGCCGCAAGCTCACGGGCGCGGCGCACGATATCGCATCCCGGCTCAACAGCCATCGGTTCTGTGACCAGCATACGTCCCCCGCCCAACGGCAAACGACCGGGTACGGTAACCCAGCCCGCGACCAGGCCCTCGCGAGCCGCCGGCGCCTTAAACGCCAGCATGCCAAACTCAATGCGTGCGTCAATCCCCGCCGGAAGCGTGACCGAGCCGGTGCCCTCGGCAACGCAGGAAAGGACTCGCTCCACATGTCGCATCTCGGGACGAGCGTCCGGATCGATGCGCTTAATCGCCAGTCGCACGATGCGCCGCGCGATTACCACCTCGGCCGCAGCCAGGCGCCTGGCATCGAGCACCAGCGCACCCGCTGCCTCTTTGCGCAAACAGCTTCGAAACGCCTGTGCCGACAGCTGGGATAGAAACGCATCTTCATCACCCAAGATCTCACAGGCGGCGCCAATCGTCTTGCACACGCTCGCATTACGCTGTGCCACCACCGGCATTACCCGATGGCGCACGTAGTTTCGCAGATACGAGATATCCTCATTGCTCTCGTCTTCACGCCACGGCTGACCATGTACCTGTAGATAGCCCACGAGCTCGCCATGAGTTAGGTCGAGCAAGGGACGTACCACGATATTCCTCCGGCGAGGAATGCTCGATAGGCCAGCGGGGCCCGAACCCTTAATCGCGTTCATCAAAAACGTTTCCGCGCGATCCGAAGACGTGTGCGCGGTGCAGATACGAGCCGCCGTTCGCGGTGCCCCCGTCTGGGCGCAGAGCTCGCGAACATACCTCCGCGCCGCGGCATAGCGCACTTCGCGGGCCGCGGCCTCAATATTGCCCGACTCCCCATCAAAATAAGCGTGCTCCACGCACAGCGGTAAACCATATTTCGCGCAGAGCTCACGCACAAAGGCCTCGTCGCCATCGGACGCCTTGCCGCGCAGATGATGGTTTACATGCAGCACATGCAGGCGCTCGCGAGCAATGGGGGCAACACCGCGCCCGTCTTGGATATCCAGCTTTGATGTGCACGCCATAAGAAGCAGTGCCGTCGAGTCCGCGCCGCCTGATACCATGAGCACGACAGGAGCAGCCTGCTGCCTCGTTCGGGTCTCATCGACTGCCCCGGGCACGGCATGGTGTCCGTAATGCTGTGATACCGTAGGCATTTGCTTCCTCCTCTATTCGTCCGCACCCATTGTATCCTTTGGAATCTTATGTCTCGTCTGCACCTTCATATCCTTGGCAGCGGCTCAAAAGGCAACTGCGCGCTCATCGAAGGCCCCCGGGGGCTCATCATGATTGACGACGGTCTTTCTCGCCGCGAGACATTAAAGCGCATGGCAGAACTGGGACTCTCGGCAGACAACGTCTCGGCTCTTCTCATTACTCATGAGCATAGCGATCACATCAAGGGTCTCGATGTCTGGTGCAAGCACTGGCACGGTCCCCTCTTTGCCAGTAGGGGCACACTTTCGAGCAAAGAAAATCTTTCGCATCTGCCTGTCGAGGAATTCGACCCCGGTGACACCCTATCCATTGCCGGCATCCACGCGCAAACCTACTCAACATCACACGATGTCATAAATCCAATCGGCTTTCGATTCGACGCCCTCGATGATTCCATCGGCTTTGCTACCGACACCGGAGAGCTATCGAGCCAAGCCATGAACACCCTCAAAGATTGTCGAGTCCTCGCGCTCGAAAGCAACCACGATGTGACCATGCTGCGCGAGGGAGAATATCCCCGCTTTCTTCAGGAGCGCATCCTGTCTGCAAGGGGACACCTCTCCAACGGCCAAGCCGCCGAAGCCGCGCGCGAACTTGTTACCGATCGCACCGAACAGCTCATTGCCATGCATATCAGCCAAGATAACAATCGTCCGAGCCTTACCGTCAAAAGCTATGCCAAAGCTCTAGCCGCAACCCTGGATGACGAGCTCGGCAGCTCCGCCACCCTTCTCCAAGGATCGCGAAAACTCTCGATACGCCCCGCAAGCCAGTATCGGCCAGCAACCATTCAATAGACTGTCCTAAACAGCAAAAGGGGCCGGGAATCGCTTCCCAGCCCCTTTTGTTGTCTTTTAATAGCGAAGAACACCAACGAAGTTATTCGATGGAGATCTTCGTAACGTTCTTCTTCTCGACGATCTTGGGAACCGTAACGGTCAGGATGCCGTCAGCGTACTTAGCCGAGAGGCCCTCGCTCGAAGCGTCCTTAAGATACACGCCACGCGTCGCGCTGTACGAGCTGAACTCCTTCTGCAGGAAGTTCTTGCCCTCGTTCTCCTCGTCTTCCTCGACATTCACGCTAATGGACAGACGGCCCTCGTTAAGCTCGACATCGATATCGTCCTTGGCGACGCCGGTCAGATAAGCCTTGACCTCATAGCCATCGCCCTTATCCTCAACGTCAACGGGGAACGCCTTAGAGGCAATCGAGCTGTTCACTAGGTCGCTCATATCATCAAACAGATCGAACAGCGAGCTTGCAGAGGGACGAACGCCAAAAACCGAACGATAAGGAACCATGCTTGCCATGTTTACCACTCCTTTATAGGACTGCCGAGTCATCTTCCAGGTGACTGGGACTTCTTTTGACGCTCTTATATATGCCCACCCAGTGCTCATATATACATCGACTATAAAGTTTTTTGAGTCCAGTACTATAAGCATATCTAAGTGCGTATGACTTAGGTTTTAGGAAGGTTAAGGTTCTTTGAACCAGAGCTTAAATACCGAGGATGTCCCCAGCTACAAATAACAAGGGGCTTACAATGAGCGCGTACACGTTGTTAGTAACGAGCTAAAGGGCATCATGGACGACCAAAACCAGAACAATATGTTTATGCCGACGCGGGGGGAAGATACTTCCACGCAGCCGCCACGGTTCCATCGCCCCCACATCTCGCAAGAGCCCATTAATGATCCGGAGCCCGAGTATGTGACGAGAAATCGATATCAAACACTCGAGGATGCCCAAACGGGGCGTAAACATATGGGCGTCGCCTCGGGAGACCCTGTATATCTGAAAGACGCACCATTATCTAAAAACAGCGCAGCTAGTGATGAGCCGATGAAAGCATCCGCCACTCATCAACAAAGAGGTCCTCGACCAAAGCAAACCTTGACGCATTCGGCTCGCTATCTCGAAACGCCAAAACAGGGAAAATCAATCTTCGTTTCATCAAGTAAACGACGCAAGCAGCATCGACTGACAATCCTGCTTTTGATCATTGTGGCCATAGCAGTTGCCCTTGTTATTCGATTTATCTTCTTTAAATAAAGGCTGAATACCAAAAACGATAAGATCGTCTGGTGTAATAGAGTCATTTACGCCCCATAAACGCAAAAAGGGGGGAGGCCGCGAGGCCTCCCCCCCTTCTCAGTTCAAGCGTACGGCTCGGTGCCGTCCACCGGTCAGCGGCGCCCTGGCCTCCCACGGGCTGACCCCGCAGTACTCTCGGCGCGATGGGGCTTAGCTTCCGGGTTCGGAACGGGACC
>NZ_JBBNLT010000009.1:0-123554 GCF_040092345.1 Collinsella sp. CLA-ER-H7
CAAGCCCATAAGGAGGGCCTACGAGGCATGGGTCGAGGCCGGACTTCCGCTCGATTGGGACAGGCAAGCCTTCGAGGCCGAGCGCAAAATGGATTCTAAAAAACACCTTGCCAAATAGGAGCGTCAGACCAGAAGTGCCCCCGTTCGTAGCTCCGAAGGAGCAGAACGGGGGCACTTCATTGGTCGAGGACGTTTTCAAAACCAAGCCCGGCCCCGGCCGGACAGCCCACGAACGCTACAGGTTCTTGACACCCATCGCGCGCATGGCGTTCAGGATGGCGATGATCGCCACGCCTACGTCGCCGAACACGGCAAGCCACATGTTGGCGATGCCGAGCGCCGCAAGCACCAGAATCAGCAACTTAATGCCCAGCGCAAAGATGATGTTCTGCCAAACAATCGACATGGTCTTGCGCGCCACGCGGATCGCGCGGGAGATGTTGGACGGCTTGTCATCCATGAGCACGACGTCCGCCGCCTCAATTGCGGCGTCCGAGCCCATAGCGCCCATGGCGATGCCCACATCGGCGCGCGTGAGCACGGGTGCGTCGTTGATACCGTCGCCGACAAAGGCGAGCTTGCCCTTGCCGCTTTCGGCTGCCAGCAGCGCTTCAACACGCTCGACCTTGTCGCCCGGCAGCAGCTGCGCGTGGAACTCGTCGAGCCCCAGCCGCTTGGCCACCGCAGCAGCCACTTCCTCGCGGTCGCCCGTGAGCATGACGGTGCGCTTGACGCCGACGGCGTGCAGGTCGCGGATCGTCTGCTCTGCATCGGCCTTTATGGTGTCGGCAATTACAATGTGGCCGGCATAGATGCCATCGACTAGCACGTGGAGGATGGTGCCGACGACCTCGCAATCGGGCGCTTCGACTCCGGCCGCGGCGAGCATCTTTGCGTTGCCAACGACGACGTGCTTGCCGTCGATGGTTGCCGTCACGCCGTGGCCCGCGTCGTTGGCGGAGTTGCTAACGCGCTTGGGGTCGACCTCGCCCTGGTAGGCGACACGTACGGACTGCGCGATGGGGTGATCGGAGAACGACTCAGCAAGGGCTGCGACTTCGAGCAACGACTGCTCGGTATAGCCGGCCTCGGGGTGTACCGCGACCACCGAGAACGTGCCGTTGGTGAGGGTGCCCGTCTTGTCAAAGACGACGGTGTCCACGTCGGCGAGCGTCTCGAGGTAGTTAGAACCCTTGATGAGAACGCCCAGCTTGGACGCGCCGCCGATGCCGCCAAAGAAGCTGAGCGGGACGCTGATCACGAGCGCGCACGGGCAGCTGACGACCAGGAAAGTCAGGCCGCGCAGGATCCAGTCGGACCAGGCGCCGGTGACCAAGCCGCCGCCGAGCGCGAGTACCGCGGCAGCGCCGGTGACGGCGGGCGTGTAGATGCGGGCAAAGCGCGTGATGAAGTTCTCGGTGCGCGCCTTCTTTTCGCTGGCGTTTTCTACGAGCTCCAGGACGCGCGCGACGGTGGACTCGCCAAAGGGCTTGGTGGTGCGCACGTGGATGAGCCCCGTCATGTTGATGCAGCCGCTGATGATATCGTCTCCGGTTTTGGCCGGGCGGGGGACCGACTCACCGGTAAGGGCGGCGGTGTCGAGCTGGGTTTCGCCTTCGACGATGACGCCGTCGATGGGCACGCGCTCGCCGGGCTTGACCACAATCACGGTGCCGACGGCGATGTCATCGGGGAAGACCTGTTCGAGCGTGCCGTCGGGTTGCTCGACGTTGGCGTAGTCGGGTGCGATGTCCATCATGGCGCTGATCGATTTACGGCTTTTGCCCACGGCGTACGCCTGGAACAGCTCGCCGACCTGGTAGAACAGCATGACGGCGGCGCCTTCGGCCATGTGCGGGTCGGTATCGGGGAAGAGCACCATGGCAAACGCGCCGATGGTCGCGACTGCCATAAGGAAACTCTCGTCGAAGGCCTTGCCGCGGCGGATGTTATTGAATGCCTTTTGCAGCACGTCGTAGCCGGCAATCAAAAACGGTATGAGGAACAGCATAAAGCTGGCGTAGATGTCGCCCGGGGTACCGAATGCGGCGGTGAGGGTGCCGAACTCATCGAGGGCGTACACCACGGCAAAAATGCCCAGCGCTACCAGGATGCGGTTGCGCTTATGCTCGAGTGACTCTTTCTTCTTGCGCTTCTTCTTTTTCTTCTTGGGGTCGGCGGTGGCCATGACTCGTATCCTCCCATTTGAATGTATGAACACTCGCTCATATAATTTCGCGAGCAAAGGCCGCGGCAATCGCGGCCTTGCAGGTTGGCGTAAACCTGGGCTAGAGAATGATCTCGCAGTCCGGCTCGGCGTCGGCCGTAAACTCTACAACGCGGTTGAGTACCTCGTCGAACTCGGCGTCATCGGCTTCGAGCGTCAATTTTTGGGTCATAAAGTTGACGGACACGGATTTGACGCCCTCGAGCTTGGCCAGCTCGTCCTGAAGCTCGCGCGCACAGTTGGCGCAGTCGATCTCGTCGAGCTTGAACTGCTTTTTCATGGGGGTTCCTTTCTCTGTATTTGCGGCTTGGGTGCAGGCCGCGCTGGTACCGTGGTTGGTCGCTATTCGCAGATGTGGCTCATGCCTTGGTTGAGCATGGTGTAGACGTGGTCGTCGGCGAGCGAGTAGAGGATATTGCGCCCGTCGCGCCGGAATTTAACCAGGTGCGACTGCTTGAGTGTGCGCAGCTGGTGCGATACTGCCGACTGCGAGGTTTCGGTCGCTTCGGCGATGTCTGCCACGCAGAGCTCGCGGCCCATGAGGGCGTAGAGGATCTTGATACGCGTGGTGTCGCTGAAGACCTTGAACAGGTCGGCGAGGTCGTAGAGAAGCTCCTCGTCGGGAAGGTCCTCGGGCGAGCAGGTGGTCGGGATCGCGGGTTCGGTGGCCTCGATGTCGAGTTTCGTTTCATCAACGCGGATGCTCATTGCAATATCCTTTCATATGAACATGCGCTCATATAATTTACTTTCGATTATATGAGTGCATGTTCATATGTCAATGACGTTCAGGTAATTCGTTGTACAAAATGATGGGGAATAGTGGACGAGATCCCGGACTGAGCGTTTTTTGATAGTCGATGCCAAGGTGGGTACCCTCGTGCCGTGCAAAAAATGGAGCATTCTGCAACTATAGGGGGTCCGCTAATTTATTGCAGGTCATATAATGCAGTTCAAGAGTTATCTTAGGGTGTTAATCCGATGAGTTCTTCCTCAAATGTTGCCTAACGCTCTCACGCAAGAGTGATTTCGCTCCACATTTGGATCCACTCGAGGGTGATAGACACCCGACCCTGCTGAATACTCGCAATTTTGCACATCGCTAGGGTACCCACCTTGTTAGCCGGTCTAGCTTCCGGCCCCGAAGATCCTGCCCTCGGGCGCGAGGCTGCTTGTTTGGGCAAATGATGGGCTGTCGGATTCGACAGTCTGCATGTCATCGATTGCCAGAACTTCATTAATTGTCGGGTCATCCAGCGTGATGCCTTCGAGCGTTGCTTTTTCGAGGTCGATTCGTTGACGCTCTTCGGAATCCTGGCGAAGCTGCTTCTGAATTTGCTTTTTCTCTTCTATAAACCTTCTGAGCACAAACTGTCTCAGGTCCTCTTGCATGATTTGAAAGTCTTTTGGCAGACGCGAGGGGCGTACGCCCTCTTTCCGCTGGATTGCTTCCATGACCCTAACAAAAGAGCTGGCATGCATAAAGGAATAACGGCTGACGGTGATGATTCCGTACCCCATGGACGCAAGTGCATTCTTGCGCTCCTCATCGATGGCGCGGCCTTCTTCCGCGTCATGATAAAAACCGTTGTATTCAATGTCTGTGCGAGATTTCTTTAGATACGCATCCATAAAGAACTTTTTGCGTCTCGTGAGATTCTTTGCGGCAGTGGTGACCTGCACCTCGTAATCGGTCTCAATTCCCTTAATACCAAGCCCTCCTTCGCTTTTGGGCAGCGTTAGCATCATGACAAATGCCGTTTCCATGGGAGACCGGCATCCGTCGCGTACACATTGGATCGCCTTTCGGGCAAGGGCCAGACCGTCGCATCTGGTAATGGAATTAAAGAACTGCTTTAACCTCTCGGTCGAGGTGAGCGCGAAACGCTCGGTATAGGAGGTGGAAGAGTCGGTTCCAAGGGAATAAGCGCCGCACAGTTCAAAGTAGTACTCCACTAGTTCGCGAAAAGAAAGATAGGTGGCGGCCTGAAGTGCGCAAAGCTCAACGCCAACAATGAAGATGCCATCTTTGAGCTCTATAAAGCGTGAGTTCGAGAATCGTTTTGAAGACACGTGGCATTGACAGTTCATTGCATAGCGCGCATTCCTGCGATGAAACACCATCACCTCGAGGCAATCATTTGCATCGAGGGAAACATCATGTTTGGTGAGCCATTCTGCGGCTGCGTCAAGGAGCGTTACGGTGGGACATGATTCGTAAATCGCGGTAGGGTTACAGGACTCGATGCCTTTCGCAGACACCGAATGCGCGGCCTGGTAGACCGCTTTTGCAGTGGTATGTGACAATACGATACTCATGGTATATATCGTGTCAGCTAATGCCGTGTTGACGGCGCTGAGTGGAAAAGCCGTTTTAGAGGTCTAACCAAATGCTGTCCAAAAGCTTGACGCAATTATGAGTTGGTATGCCCTAAATAAACGTTTTCGCAGCTCGGCTATAGCATAGAAATACTCAATTGCTGCACATTTGATAGTGATGCATCACCATCCGACAACGAATTACGTGTCGGGAATTGGCCGAAATCGTTCGCAATGAGTGTTCAGAATTTGTGATGGCAGGTTTATTTGTGGAACGTAGGGCGGCCCCGCTGCGGGGTTTCCCGCTGCGAGGCCGCCCGTGATCTACGCCGGAGTTTGTCGTAGACGTTTCTACTTGTCAAACAGGTTCTTGAGGTTGAACTCGGCTTGGACGGTGCGGAGCATGAGGTCGGTGTCGTCGAGGCCCAGGTGCTGCTCGTTGGCGTCGGCGGCGAGGGTGCCACGGCGGCGCGCCCAGTTCTCGAGCGCGGCGGGCGCGGACTCGCGGGGGAGCGAGCGCACGTCGGCGTCCAAGCTGCGGCAGATCTGGCGCGAATCGATGACGATGATCTTGCCGGCGCGGCGTGCCTCGGCGTAGCCGTCCAGGTGGATCTTGAACCAGCTGTCCTCAAAGGCGGCGTTGTGTGCCATGTACGGGTACTTCTTCATAAGCTTGAGCAGCTGCTTTTGCAGCTCTTTGTTCTCGCGGAAGGGCGTTTTGCCGTCGATGTCGTCCCAGGTGATGTGGTGGATATTCGACAGCGGCACATCCTCGCCGCGGTAGATATCGGGCAGGCCGCAGTAGTGTGCCTCGGCGTCGTGCGGGACGGCGTCGCTGGTGAGCTCCATGATCTCCCAGCCCACGTTGATGATGTAGCCGCGCTCGGGTGCACGGCCGGTGGTCTCGATGTCGATGCCGAGCACTGTGCCTTGGATAGGCTTGCGGGCGTACGCCACGCCGAGCGCGTCGCGGTCGCCGCGGATCTCGCGCATGACGGACGCGGCGGTGCGCTTTTGCATCTTGCCGATGGCGGCGCAGGTGTCGGCGTCGGACAGACCGCGCGAAAGCGTCGCGGGCGTCACGTTGCGCAGGCGCGCCTCGCCAATCTGGTCGCACAGGTCGCGGTTGCGGTCAGCCAGGTCGCGCACGGTGGCAAAGTCGAAGCTGGGGTCGCCCTCGGCGGTAAAGTACTCGGTTTCGAGCACCTTAAGGGCCTCTTCGCCCTTCTGGCGCTCGGACTCCATGGCGCCATGATCGCCATAGATAAACATGGGAATAAACGGCTGGCGCTCGTATTCGAGTGCTTGTGAAACGTTCATATAACTGCTCCTTGGATGGGCCGCGTCGTGCGGCTTTGAGTCATTAAGATGTGGCGAGATGATAGTTTACCATGGGCAACTATTGGCATCGCGCCTAGGATAACTACAATACCCTAGTTGACCGCTAGGACTTTTACAATGCTGCCGAAAGACACGAAAGGTTCCATCCGTCATGGGTTTGTTGATTGATATTCTGCTCGACGCCGGCAAGGACACGCTCTCGCTGGTGCCGTTTTTGTTGGTGACGTATCTGGCCCTCGAGACGCTCGAACATGTTGCGGGCAACCGCGTTAACGGCGCCATCAAGCGTGCCGGAGCCGCGGGCCCCGTGGTTGGCTCGTTGCTGGGCATGGTGCCGCAGTGCGGCTTTTCGGCAATGGCGGCCACGCTGTATGCCGGTCGTGTCGTGACCTTGGGTACGTTGGTGGCGGTGTTCCTTTCGACCTCCGATGAGATGCTGCCGCTGTTGCTCGCCGAGCAGGTGCCCGTGCAGACCATGGCGATGCTTTTGGCTTCGAAGGCACTGATCGCGCTGGTCACGGGCTTTATCGTGGACGCCGCCATTCGCGGCCTGCGTCGTAACGCTCGCGCGCATGCGGCGATTCGCCGCACCGTGCTGGGAACCGCGGCCAACCCGGCCCACGTGAACTGCGCGCACGACGACCACACTGGCGGTGACATCATCGACGAGGTGGCCGAGGCGGGCGTGAGCGCCGACCACATCCACGAGCTGTGCGAGCGCGACCATTGCGGTTGTGATGAAGACGAGGACGAGCACGACCACGGACATGGCCACGATCACGGTCATGAGGGCGAGCATGAACACCATGATGGCCACGGTCACTCCCACTCCCACGAAGGGACGCCTGTCCTGTCGATCATATGCAGCGCGATTTCGCACACCGTGCAGGTCTCGGTATTCATTTTTCTGGTGACGCTGATTCTGGTCGCCGTGCTCGAGTCGTTCGGCGAGTCCGCAATCGAGCAGTTCCTGCGCGGCAACGAGACGCTTGCGGTCCTGGGCTCGGCACTCGTCGGCCTGATTCCCAACTGCTCGGCCAGCGTCGTCATCACGCAACTGTACCTGGAAGGCGCGCTGCAGCTGGCCCCGATGCTCGCCGGCACGCTCATCTCTGCAGGTGTGGGCTACCTGGTGCTGTTCCGCACCAACCGCAGCGCCCGCGAAAACGTCCTGTTCCTGATCATGATGTACGTCATCGGTGCGGGCTGGGGTCTTATCCTTTCTGCCTTTGGCCTCTAAGTAGATGCTTGGGGCATGCCGTAAAAACTGGGGCATGCCGTAAAATCTACCGCCATGACCTGGGCGTTGGATGCGTGTCAATCGCCAAAGCAAAAAAGCAGATTTCCGGACATGTCCCAAAAATCTACCTTGGTTAGCGCAGCAGTTCGGTGAGGTTGCGCTTAAAGCGAGCGCGGTCTTCGCTGGTAAATGCCGCCGGTCCGCGAGTGCGTCCGCCGGCGCGGCGCACCTTCTTTTCCTCGTGGCGAATAAACAGTTGCATGTCGATGGTCGCCTTGTCGTAGACGCGCCCGCGCACACCGATTGCGGCGGCATCGCGGCCGAGCACCATGCTCGCCAAGCCAATGTCCTGCGTCACGACTACGTCGCCCGCCTGCAGGCGTTCGACAATGGCAAAGTCGGCGCTGTCGGCGCCCACGCTCACATCGAGCGTCGTGACCCAAAAGCCGCGTCGCGCATGCTCGGCATCGCGCGGGTCGTCGCGGCGAATGTGCCGTTCCAAGTTTTGCGTGCTGTTGCCGGCGATAACAACGGCGACGCCCGCCCGCCGCGCGCAGTCAATCGACTCGCGCGTGACCGGGCAGGCGTCGGCATCAATAAAGAGCGTTCGCGGCATCTAGTGCACCAGTTTGCCAAATTGAATAGCGCGAACAATCAGCGTTACGCCAAACACCAGCAGCGCGGCGCCGCTAAAGATGACGAGCATCTTGGCCGACCACAGCGGATAAATAAACACGAACATGCCGGCGATGATGGAGAGTGCGCCGCTCAGGATGGCGAGGGCACGGTTGGACGAAAGCTCGGACTCCAGAATGGACATGACACCTTCGACAATCCAGCCAAAGCCGGCCACGATAACCACCATCGTGGTGAGCGTCGCGGTCGAGAAGGCCTGGTTGCGCAGGATTATGACGCCGCCCAGGATAATGAGTAGGTTGGAGATGATGCTCGTCACGCGCCAGCCGGTGGGCAGCAGCGGCTCAAAAATGGCAGTGAACAGCCTGATGGCAGCGGTGATTACAAAGTAGAAGCCCAAGACGGTCGTTAGGAAGACGAGGGACTTGGCGGGCGCAAACAGCAGCGCGATACCAGCAATGAGCGCTAAGACGCCCGTGATGGCGTAGATCCAGCGTACGGCCTTGACGGCTTTGCCCGCCATGCTTTTCTCGTCAAATCCAAACTGGCTCGATTTTTGGTCATCGTTCTTAAAGATGCCCATAATGTCTCCTTTCCGTGTGGTGCACGTCGCGTTCATTGCTCTCCGTGCGGCGTACGCCAAAAGTGCTGCAACAAGTATCGCCCAAGGGCGCCGATGCATGGGGCGGGAAGGACGAATTGCCGCCCCACATTCCCGAATTGTTACTTTTGTTCCCGCCCCAGTGAGGATTAATCAACAATTGTAGAACATTACGCCGCTGTATGTAATTGCCTAGGTTTTAGGTTAGATTCTCCTAAGAACAATTGCCCGAAATTGGGGGTCCCTATGAACGAAGCAGTTCCCGAGGCACCGTCGAGTGTCGAATCGATGGCAAAGCAGGGTTGCGAAAAGCTCGGCTTGGACGCGTTTGATGCGTTGGCTCGCCGCGCCCGCACGTGCCGTCGCTTTGACGAGTCTATGCGAGTGCCGCGCGAGTTTTTGCTCGAGCTGGCGGAACTTGCGCACCTGGCTCCCTGTGGTGCCAATGCTCAGCGTCTGCGTTTTCATGTGGTAAGCGGTGCAGAGGACTGCGCGCGTGTATTTGACGAGCTCGCATGGGCCGGCGCACTTAAGGACTGGCCGGGTCCTGCCGAGGGTGAGCGCCCGACCGGCTACATCGCGATTCTTGCTGAGCGCGCCGTTCCGGGCAAGCCCGCCGCTCCCATTACCGATGTCGACACGGGCATTGCCGCGCAGACGATGATGCTCGCCGCCCGCAGCGCCACGCCCGAGGTGGCAGCCTGCATGTTCAAGGCCTTTACGCCCCACGCGATCGATGCCATGGGGCTCGATAACGACAAATATGAGCTCAAGCTGATCATGGCGTTTGGCGTTCCGGCCGAGACACAGGTGATCGATGCGATCGATTCCAACCCCGACGGCTCCATCAATTATTGGCGCGACGAGGCGCGGGTGCACCACGTACCCAAGCGTCCGCTTGCCGACGTGCTGCTGTAGTTGTGCGTCGTTGCGGCGCAATCCGGCGGCAAAATCACCACAAAGACTCCTGTCCCCTTTGTGGTGGTACGAGGGGAGGGTGTGTGGCAGATCTGTATTTGGTGCGGCATGGGCAGACTGAGCTCAATGTGCAGAGCATTTTGCAGGGCTGGCACGATTCGCCGCTTACGGCGCGCGGGCGCGAGCAGGCGCTGACGGCGCGTACGGCGTTTGCGGCGCGTGGCGTGGCCTTTGATCATGTGTATTCCTCGCCGTTGGGCCGGGCGCGGCATACGGCCGAGCTTATCGTTGGCGAGGGCCGTTCCATTGAGCTGGTCGATGACCTGCGTGAGTGGCATTTTGGCTCGCTGGAGGGCACATCAAATCGCGAGATGCCGCCGCGGCCCTGGGGCGATTATCCGGTGGCCTTTGGCGGCGAGTCGGAAGTGCAGCTTCAGTCGCGCATGGTCGCGGCGCTGTCCCGCATCATGGCCAGGCCGCAACACGACTGCGTGCTGGCGGTTTCCCACGGCTCAGCCTGCCAGGAGTTTCTTGAGTATGTGACTGGCGAGGGAGAACTACCCGACAACGGTGCCGTGCTTCATTTTGGCTATTGCGACGGGGCGTTTTCGCTCTTGGGTTGGTAACGAACGAAAGGACCCCTATGAATAAAGATCTGTATCTGGTCCGTCATGGACAGACGATATTCAACCTTAAGCGCATTATTCAGGGCTGGAGTGACTCGCCGCTTACGCAGTTGGGTTGCGACCAGGCGGCGCGCGCCGGCATGTTTTTACGTGCGCGCGGCATTGAGCCCGATCATGCCTACACCTCCACGCTTCATCGCACCGAGCAGACTATCGCCAACTTGTGGCCGGGCTTGGCGTACGAGCGCCTGGACGGCCTGCGTGAGTGGTTCTTTGGCGACTTTGAGGCCGAGCGCGTGGTGCTCATGCCCGAGCGCCCGTGGCGCGACTTCTATCGCCAGTTTGGCGGCGAGGGCCAGATGCAGGTGCGCGAGCGCATGGTGGCGACGTTGACCGAGCTTATGCAGCGTCCGGACCATACGTGCGTGCTCGCGGTAAGCCATGGCTCTGCCATCAAGGAGTTCATGGACCACGTGAAGGGCGCGGCGGCCGACGAACGCGATCGTGTGCCGGGCAACTGCTCGGTGCTGCATTTCGTGTTTGACGACGAGGCCGGTACGTTTGAGCTGATTGAGATTTTTACGCAGGAGGATTACGCGCGCGAGCTGGGGCTTGAACCGCTTGTGGCTACTGCAGGTCCGCAGCGCGGATAACGCGAGCGTGGCGCCACGGGTCGCCGGCATAACTTCTCCACGCAAAAGGGGCGGAGATGCATGTATCTGCTGCATCTCCGCCCCCTGTTTGTTGAGCTGCCGATTTTTGTGCTGGACGGTCTGGTCTTGCTAGAACCGCGCGACCTGGTGCGTGAGCAGACCTGTCGGAACCTGCGGCGCGGCGCCGCTGACCTGCGCGGCGGGGAAGAGCACAGCTACGGCAAAGTTGAACGGCTCTTTGCCCGTGTAGGTGCCGGCAGCACGGACATCGTCGGCCAGGAGCTGAGATGCCCCAGCCAGCGCGGCGGCATAGGCGGAGTCGCCGGCGAACACCGGACTGGGCGCCTGATCGAGCATGGCACGGATGGCGGCAACAGCGTCCTCGCGCTTGACCTCCCACACGCGGTGCGTAATGCCCGCGGGATCGGTGACGGCGTAGAGCGAGGCGCCCTCTTTGGCAGCGCCCAGGATGATGTCCATGACGGGCGACGCCTCGTAGGCGAGCGACACGGGGCGCGGCTGCACCTTGAGCTCGGCGATCGCGCGCGCGGCGGCGAGTGCGTCGACGCTCTCGGCGGCAGACTCGTCGCTACCCGTCAGCACGTTAACCGGGCAAATCGCCACGACACCCGTCACGCATCCCGGCTCGCCCGAGCATTCGTACACGTAATACGCCGCACCCGGGTCCTTGAGCATCAGGCCATCGGCAATGGCTCCGCGCAGAGCATCGTTGCCGCTCAGGATGCTGCCCATTGCGGGCAACGCCTCGAGCACGCGGTCCTGAGCCGGGCGGATGCAGGGAAACGGAAGTGCTTTCATGGGCGGTCCTAACGCGCGAGTCGGTTTGTTCGCGGCTTATTATGCCCCAACTTGGCCGCTCGCGTCCCAGAGCACGTTATCGGCGAGCGCGATTAGCACCTGCTGACAACGAACGATATCGGCGTGGGGCACATATTCGTTGGGCTTGTGCGCGAGCGCGAGCGACCCGGGACCGTAGCTCATGCAATTGCGGTTACCTGTCTTGCCGGCAATGACGGCGGTGTCGGTGTAGCCGGTAAAGAAGCCGACGGTCGTGTCCGCGTCCGTCACGTCATCGGCGGCACGCTTGAGCGCTGCTAGAAGGGGAGAGTTCGGGTCGCGCTCGATGGCGGGGCGGTCGCCCGTCACGGTGTAGCTGCCATGGCAACCGGGAACGGCGGCTTCGGCGACGGCGATGGCCTGCTCTACCATGCGCGTCGCGGCGGCCGTATCGGTCGGCGGGGTCAGGCGCATGTCGACCCAGACTTTGGCGCGGTCGGGTACGACATAGGGACGGTAGCCACCTTCGATCTGTCCAAACGTGATGGTCGAAGGCCCCAGCTCATCGTGCGCGGGCAGCGCCACAAACGCGCGACGGAGCGAACACACGACCTCGGCCATGGCGGCGACGGCATCCGCGCCCTTCCAGGGCTGGCTCGCATGCGCCGTCACGCCAGCCATTTCAATCTCGAACCACGTACGCCCCTTGTGCGCCACCTGGATCTGTCCGTCGGTGGGCTCGGTGTCCAGCACCCATTCGCGCGAACCGACCCAGCCGGCATCGATGGCTGCCTCGGAGCCTCGCATAAAGTCTTCCTCGTCGACCGAGCAGATGAGCGAAAAGCCGCGGCGGGGCAGCGCGCCATCCGCCGCCACGCGCTCGAGCGTATGGACCAGTGCGGCAATGGTGCAGGCCAGACCGCTCTTCATGTCGCAGGCGCCGCGGCCATAGAGTTTGTCGTTGCGCACAACCGCCCCGAGCGGCGCAATGTCCGCGTCCCAGCCGTCGCCCAAGGTGACGGTATCCATGTGGCAGATGTAGACGAGCCGTGGCTCGTCGCTCAAACCGGGCACGGTGACCATGAGATTGCGGCGTCCGGTCAGCACCTCGAGTTCCTCAACCTGCACGGCATGGAGCACCGGATGGCTCAACCGCTCCAATTGAGCCTCAACCAACACTTTGATATAGCGTTCAATCTCGCCCTCATACGCACCTGGGTCGGAACTGTCGATCCGCACGAGCCCTTGCGTAAGCCGCCAAGCAAAATCTGTATCAACCATAGGCACCTCACATATAGTTAGGTCAACATACAGATTGTATGCCAAGAAGCGGCTCGGTGCATTTAATGGAGCGCTCACAAAAACGGGGGCGCCTCTCGTGCGAAAGGCGCCCCCGTGGGCATTCAATGTCAGTGACGGGCAGGCCACATGGGGAACTGCTCGTCAGATCAGCCGGCGCTACCTGATCACGCGCACGCGATACATCGACGGAATCTGCTTGAGCGCCTCGATGGTGCTGCTGTCCAGGTGCTCGTCGGTGTCGAACATGGTGTAGGCGTTCTCGCCAGCGGACTCGTTGGTCATACGCTGCACGTTGGCGTTGTCCTTGGCGAGAATGGCCGTGATCTGGCCGATCATGTTGGGCACGTTGGCGTGCAGGCAGGCGATGCGGCTTGCGGCGCGCGCCTTGCCCATGCTGCAGGCGGGGTAGTTGACGCTATGTGCGATGTTGCCGTTCTCCAGGTAATCCTTGAGCTCGCTGATGGCCATGTCGGCGCAGTTGGCCTCGGCCTCGCCAGTGCCGGCGCCCGAGTGCGTGGTGATAAACGTATTGGGCATCTTGACGGTCTTGGGCGTGGCAAAGTCGCAGCTAAACCAGCTCAGTTTGCCCTCGCGCAGGGCGGCGTCGACGGCGTCTTCGTCAATAATGGTCTCGCGCGCGTAGTTGATGAGCACGGCGCCCGGGGCCAGCAGGTTGATCTGCTCGGTGCTGATCATGCCGATGGTGTCGGCCTTGCTGGGCACGTGCACCGTGAGGTAATCACAGCCGCGGCAGAGATCTTCGAGCGTGCCCACGCGCTGCACCTCGCGGCTCAGCACCCACGCGTGCTCGACGGAAATGAACGGGTCGTAGCCGTAGACATCCATGCCCAGGTCGACGCAGGCGTTGGCGACCTTGGAGCCCACGTTGCCCAGGCCGATGACGCCGATGCGCTTGCCCTTGAGCTCGCGGCCCACAAAGGCCTTCTTGGCTTTCTCGGCATCGACCTGGATCTCGGGGTCGTCGGCGTTGTCGCGCACCCAGTTCATCGATTGCACCACGCCGCGGCTCGAGAGCACCAGCATGCCTAGGACGAGCTCCTTGACGGCGTTGCTGTTGGCGCCGGGGGAGTTAAAGACGACGACGCCCTTCTTGGCGTACTCCTCGACGGGGATGTTGTTGACGCCGGCGCCGCAGCGGGCGATGGCGCGGATGCCCTCGGGCAGCTCGTAGCCGTGCAGGTCAGTCGAGCGCATCAGGATCGCGTCGGCCTCTTCGGCGGTGCTCACAAATTCGTAGCCCTCGCCAAACTCGACTTTGCCGTCCTTGGTGATGTCGTCGATGGTCTTAATCTTACGCATGAAAAACTCCTTAGCGGGTTTGTTTAAAACAAGTGGTTTGAAGTGGCTGGTCGGCCCGCGGGTTGCGGGCTAGTTAGATCGCGGGCTCAAACTATGCTGCGCTTCGAAGTCCTTCATGTACGAGGCCAGTGCCTGCACGTCTTCCATGGTTACGGCGTTGTAGACGCTGGCGCGCATACCGCCCACCAGGCGATGGCCCTTGACGTTTTGAATCTGGTGCTTGGCCGCGCCTGCGACAAAGGTTGCGTCGAGCTCGGCGTCGCCGGTGCGGAAGGTGACGTTGGCGATGGAGCGGCTGTCGGCCTGCGCGGTGCCATGGAACAGCTCGCTGTGCTCGAGCAGGACGTAGAGCAGGTTGGCCTTGGCCCAGTTTCGCTCGGCCATGGCTGCAAGTCCGCCGGTTTGTTCGACCCAGTGGAACACCTTGCCGCACACGTAGATGCCAAAGGTGTTGGGCGTGTTGAGCATGGAGCCCTTGGCGGCCTGGGTCTTAAGGTCCATGTACTGCGGCGTCTGCGCAAAAGCGGGGCCATCTGCGATGAGGTCGTCGCGCACGATGACCACGGTCACACCCGCGGCGCCGGCGTTTTTCTGAGCGCCGGCGTAGATGAGGCCGTAGCGCTCGACGTCGAGCGGCTGCGACAGAAAACAGCTCGAGGCATCGGCGACCAGCGGCACGTCGCCGCAAGCGGGCAGCTCGTGGTACATGGTGCCAAAGATGGTGTTGTTCTGGCAGATGTAGACGTAGTCGAGCCCGTCGCCTGCGGCCTCGGCGGCAATGCGCGCGTTGATGTCGGCCATGTTGGGAATGTGGTCGAAATTGGTGTCTTCGGAGCTCGCGAGCAGCACGGTCTCGCCGTACTTGGCGGCCTCCTTGTACGCCTTGTTGGCAAAGTTGCCGGTCACGACGTAGCCGGCGCGCCCGCGGCACATGAGGTTCATGGGGATGCCCGCAAACTGCAGCGTGGCGCCGCCCTGCAAAAACAGGACGCGGTAGTTGTCGGGGATGCTCAGCAGGCGACGCAGGGTTGCCTCGGCGTCGTCGATGATCTGCTGGTACATGCTAGATCGATGGCTCATCTCGAGCACGGACATGCCGCAACCGCGGTAGTCCATCATCTCGTCGGCGATCTCGGCGAGCACGCTTGTAGACAGCGCGGCCGGGCCAGCTGAGAAGTTGTGCACACGTGCCATCTTCTAGTTCCCCCTCGTAGTCGTTTGGACGTTCGGGATACTTTAGCACAGTGGAGCGCCAGGCGCGACCGTATCACGGTAAAACTCGACTGCGCCGCTATGATTTACAGGGTTGTTACATGGGGGGAGGGTTTATCTGGAGGCTCGCATCCGATCTGCCTCTGCCTTTGCCTGTTTCCAAGGGCGCACGCGGCCGTTGGTGAGGTCATCGTAACCATGAGCGATGGTACGTTGAATGTGATCTTCGCGTTCCTGAATGGTAGTTAGCGCGCGCGTCTGATCAGAAATAGGCTTTACGACAGGCATATGAAACTCCTTACATAGAATCATATGTATAACTCTATGTTGAGTGTAGCGGAGGGTGGCGTTGGGCGTGTGCGTGCCTGCATTCGTAAGCGCGGTTGTCTGGCAAGTGTGATTTGGGGCGACCTCGTTAAAGTTTCTAAGCTGCGAAAATGACCGTTAACCGGATTAAATTTTGTTGCTCAACATTTGACACTCTGGGCGTGGTAACTTTTTTACCAACAGGTATGATTATTGTCATGTGCGCCGCGCCTGCCTGCCGGGTTGCGGCGCACTTGTGACAGCCTTTGACACCCTTGGAGCGTGTACTGTGGATATAACCACAAAAAGCGTTCGGGGGGGGGGGTGCTCACCCGCGAGCAATTCCTCCCGCATGAGATGCGCATCGTCGCTGCCCTTCGTATGCGGGGCGCAAGCGACGAGCAGGTCATTGTACGCGTAAAGAGCGAGAACCTCTTTCAATATCCCACGGAGCGCATGGTCGTCAACCGCGCAACCGTGTGCCTTCGCCGCCTTGACGCCATGATGCCCACGGACGCCGTATGCGCCGCGCGCGGCATCGACCCCAAAACCGCCGTCGAGGCTGCGTCATCCCTAACCAGGCTCATGGCATCCGGCACTCCCACGCAGGCGGACCAGGCCATCTTCTACAGCATGATCTGCCGCTACGATATCGTGCGCGAGCTCGTGCTCGTCGAGGTAGGGGAGCGTCTACAAAACTTCGATTATGCCTTTACGGCGGTTGACCTCAACGCCTTTATGACACGCTTTACCACGGAGTATCCGGACGCGGCCCGCTGGACTGAGGCTACGGTCAAGCGCATTAAGGGCTCGCTCCGCCAGACGCTCCGCCATGCTGGCCTTATCGGCGAGGGCCTGGGCCCGGAGTCCGAGCGCCTGTCACCACTCTTCCTCGATTCCGATGTCGAGCGAGCCTTGGTTCAGCTGGGCGAGCAGTCGCTTATCGCGGCCCTTACCGGCAGGGCGGTGATGTAGCGTGGCTCCCGTCAAAAACGCCGTCGACCCTGTTATCACCCCGGCGACTGATCTCACCACCAATATCGGCATCCATTCCCGCAAGAGCGTCGTGGCGGCGCATGCCCGCTCCGAGCGCGCCTGTCAGGAATTTGAGCGCCGTGCGCAGCTTCTGCGCGAGTGCCTGTGCAGCGAGGACTTTTTGGCCAACAAGGGCATAGGCAATGAGATCGGCTTCCACACTTTTTGCTATGACCCCGCGCTGGAGTTTGAGGCGCGTGCATTATTTGACACCCTTTCATGCGATGCCGAGGCCGACAAGCTTCCGTGCACGCTCAAGGTCGTGAACCTTTACGACGCCGTGCTGGCAATTCTCGAAAAGCGCCGTGTCCTCAAGGCTATCCCGCGCCAAGAGGAGCGCCACGGTACCCAGCGCGTGCTCGAGGACGTGGCCAAGTTCGCCTCGCCCGAGAAAGTTGCCGCGTACATCCTTGAGCAGACCGAGCCGTTCGCGCCCGGAGACGTCATTCTCCTCACCGGTGCAGGTGAGGTCTTCCCGTTCTTTCGCATGCACACGCTTCTCCACTGCATGCTTGCGGATTTTGATGAGGTGCCTGTGGTCGCCGCCTATCCGGGCAGTTTCAACGGCTCTTCTTTCCAGCTCTTTAACCGTCTGCCGGCCGACAACTACTACCGCGCCATCGATATCTCGTAAGCACGGCTCCCCGCAGGCAAGTCCCTGCTGCCGGTAACAACCCTTTGCCATAACGTTCCCAAACCCAAAGGAGCACCCATGGACAACACGATCATTCGCGACCTCTTTGCAAAAGACATTAACCGCTCCATCAACGGCGTGGTCAAGGTCCAGGATTCAAAAGATGGGTCCATCCGCCAAGAGCTTGACGAGTACGTGGTGACGCGCGAGTTGCAGAGGCACCTTGCCACGTTCTTCAAGGCCTACGGCGATGCCATCGACGCGCGCACCGACAAGATCGGCGTGTGGATCAGTGGTTTCTTCGGTTCCGGTAAATCGCACTTCCTCAAGATGCTGAGCTACCTGCTCGAGAATCGCCAGATCGGCGGTAAGAGCGCCATCCGCTACTTTGACGGCAAGATCGTCGACCCCATGGTCGCGGCTGCCATGGAGCGCGCCTGCTCGGTGCCCACGCAGGCCATCCTCTTTAACATCGATAGCAAGGCGGGCCAGTGGAAGCAGGGCGATACGGCTCCCACGGCGCTGCTTCGCGGCTTTGAGCGCATGTTCTACGAGGCGCGCGGCTTCTACGGCGAGGACCTCAAGCTTGCAAAGCTCGAGGACTACATCGATTCCCTGGGCAAGACCCAGGAGTTCCGCGAGGCCTTTGAGCGCGTGAACGGCGAGTCCTGGCTCCAGACCCGCGACACCTACAGCTACTTTGAGGACGACGTGGTCGAGGTGCTGCAGAGCGTGCTCGGCATGAGCGAAAAGGCCGCATGGAACTGGCTCGAGGGTTCTGAGGACGAGGTTTTGGCCCCCGATGTCTTTGCCAAAAAGGTCAAGGACTACGTAGACGCTCAGGCAGCGGCCCACGGCGGCAACTTCCGTTTGCTCTTTATGGTCGACGAGGTGGGTCAGTTTATTACAAACGACAAGGACCCAAGCCTTATGCTGAGCCTTCAGACCATCGTCGAGGAGCTGGGTGCCGCCTGCGGTGGCCGCGTGTGGGTGATGGTTACGAGCCAGGAGGCCATCGACAACCTGAGCCTGCCCGTGGGCAACGACTTTTCAAAGATCCAGGGCCGCTTCAATACCCGCCTTTCGCTCTCCAGCTCCAGCGTGGACGAGGTCATCCAGCGCCGTGTGCTCGAGAAGACCGCGCCGGCGGCCGATATGCTTGCACAGGTCTACGAGCAAGACGCCGCCGTGCTTAAAAACAACTTTACCTTTGAGGGCGGCTCGCGCTCCGACCTTGCCGGCTACGCCAACTCCAAGGATTTTGTGGCCAGCTACCCGTTTGTGGGCTACCAGTTTAAGCTCCTGCCCGACGTGATGACCGAGGTGCGCAAGCACGGTGTCAAGGCCAAGCACATGTCAACGGGCGAGCGCTCCATGCTGAGCGCGTTCCAGGAGAGCGCTCAGGCCATCCAGTATGACCAGACCGGTGCACTCGTGCCGTTCTGGTGCTTCTTCGACACTATCTCCAAAGACCTTGAGCACGGCATCAACCAGGTGGTCGACCGCGCGGTCCGTGCGGCCGAGGACGCAAAGGGCCTTGAACCCTACGACGTTCAGGTGCTCAAGCTCCTGTACCTGATTCGTTACATCGGCTACGTTAAGGCCACGGTCGAGAACATCTCCATCTTCATGATCGACGGCCTCGACGTGGACATGCGCGCCCTCAAGGACCGCGTCAAGGAGTCCCTTGCCCGCCTGGAGCGCGAGAACTACGTGGCACGCCAGGGCGATGCCTATAGCTTCCTCACCGACGAGGAGCAGGAGATAGCGCAGGAGATCGCACGCACTCCGGTCGATAACGCGCAGGTGATCGAGTCTATCAAAAAGCGCCTGTTCGACAGCATCTACACCGCGCGTAAACTCAACCGCGGGGCCAACGGCTTTCCGTTTGACCGCTATGTGGACGGCTCAATCCACGGTGCCAGCATGGGCGGCATGGAGCTTTGCGTGGCGACTATGGCGAGCGATCTGGGCCGTGCGGACGATACCGAGCTGGCCTTGGCTTCTTCGGGCAAAGCCATCGTGGCTTTGAGCGACGAGGCGGATTATTGGGAGACGCTCGTCAACGCCGCCAAGATCCGCAAGTACGCCAAGACGCGAAATCTCCAGGAGCTTCAGCCGAGTACGCGCCAGATCGTCGAGTCCAAGATGCGCGAGGCAGCCTATAACGAGAAAGAGGCCGATGTCCTTTTGAGCGAGGCCGTACTCCATGCACGTTGCGCGGTCAACGGCCGCATAATTGAGGTCCGCGCGGCCAAACCCGCTCAGGTCTTTGAGCAAGTGCTGGCGCAGCTGTGCGATGTGGTCTTTGAAAAGGCCGACTATATCGGCGCGCCGGTCACGAGCGATTCCGATATCCGCTCCACTCTGGCGGGCAACGTTCAAGCGGGGCTCGCTGGCATGGACGCGGGCAACACGCGTGCGCTCAAGGAGGTCGAGGACTACCTCAAAGTTCAGCACCAGCGCCACCTGGATACCGCTATGGGCGATATCCAGCGCAGGTACCAGCAAAAGCCCTATGGCTGGCGCGAGGTTGACATCGCAAATGTGGTGGCGCAGCTTGTAGTGGAGCAGCGCGCGCAGGTGCTGTTTGGCGGTCAGACGGTTCAAGCTAACGACAGCCGCATGGTGTCGCTCCTGCGTAAGGATGCCGATAAGGCCCAGGTGCGTTTGCGCGTGCGCATGAGCGACCGGTTGCTGCGCGCCACGGGCGAGCTTATGCGTGACCTGTTTGATCTCAAGACCGTGCCCTCCAACGAGGATAAGCTCGTGGCCGAGCTCAAGGAGCGCCTTGAGGGCTTGCGTGAGGTGTGCGTCGCCATGGCACGCGACTACTACACGGGTATCAAGCCGGCCTACCCGTATCCCGGTGAGGACGAGTGCGAGAAGATGCGCTCGGAGGTGGTCGACGTTCTTAAGGACCAGAGCGATTCCGAGGCGTTCTTGACCACGTTCACCAAGCACGAGGACCGCCTGCTCGATGCCAAGGAAGACTTTGACAAGGTGGTTGAGTTCTTCGAGTCCAACCAACGAACAGCGTTTGACCACGCCAAGGATTTCTTGAGCCGCACCGAGGGTATCGAGTATGCCTCCGATGACATTCCCAACGCGGTGGAGAACGTGGCAAAGGTGCGCGAGATCCTCAAAGACCCAAAGCCCTACGGCCGCATTAAAGACCTCCAGCCGTTGATGGCACCCGTCAAGGAAGACATCAAAAAGCACCTGGGCATTCGCCGCAACGAGTTCTTGTGTCGTATCGAAAACGACCTGCAGGATTTGCGGAAGCAGGCCGAGAGCCAAGAAGGTTTTGTCAAGCAGGCCAAGGATGCCATCGCGGACGCCAACACCAGGTATGAGTCGTTCAAGAACCGCGCCCATGGCGTCCAGAGCCTCAACGAGCTTAACGCCCTCGCGGCAAACTGGGAAAACTGGATCGTTGCTGCAACCAACAAGATATACGACGCCGTGGATGAGGCCCGTATGCGAATGGACAACGAGCGCCGCACCACCGAGGTCACGAGTACGGGTGAGGTGGTCAAGAAGATCTCCAACAAGGGCGCCGCATCGTCTGCGCCCGTGCCCGCGTCTAAGCCCCAGCGCAAGATCAAGACCGTGCGCCGCGCCGATTTGGCCAAGCCGAGTCGCCTCTTGTCCGCAGAGGACGTGGAGCGCTACGTGGACGACCTGCGCTCCCGCCTTATGCAGGAGCTCGCTGCAAACGACGAGATTCGTATCAACTAACTCGCGGAGCCACCGGTGCCAAAGCGAGCACCGGTGGTTTATGGCGTTTAGAAAGGCTCATCAACCATGAACGATTCTGCTCTTAAGAGCTTCTGCACCTGGGCCCGTACAGAGCTCATCAAAGGCGTGGAGGCACAGATGGTGCGCTACGGCATCACCGAACCTGCACCTTCGCCCGTTGGGTCCGAGACCGTCAACGGCCTGCCCCTAAGTCCTGCTGAGGTTGAGCAGCGTGACGAGCTGCTGCGCATACAGACAGAGGTGGGTCACGAGGCGCTGCGCGACCGAGCGGCCTACACCTGGTTCAACCGCATCGTGGCCATTCGCTTTATGGATGCACGCGGATGGCTCCCCAGCCGTATGCGCATGCTGAGTCGTGCGGACGGCAGCCATGGCAGCGAGGCCGTGGAGAATGCACTGGACGTGGAGATAGCGACGGCCGATACCGATCGCATAGCCGAGCTCAAGATGGCGGGCTTGGATGAACCGCTGTGGCGCTACCTGTTTATGGCTCAGTGCGAGGAGCTTGCCGATTGCCTGCCGGGCGTCTTTGAACGCGTGGGCGGTGCCATGGAGCTGCTGTTGCCCCAGGGCCTCATGATGTCCGACGGCGTGGTGGGCAAACTCAATGCCGTCCTCGCTGACGAGGACTGGCGCGAGGGCGTGACCGTTCTGGGCTGGATGTATCAGTACTACAACGCTGACGTCAAAGACGAGTTCTTCAAGGCAAAACGCAAAGCAGCGGCGGCGGACATCGCGCCCGCCACGCAGCTCTTCACCCCCGAGTGGATCGTGCGCTATATGGTCCAGAACTCGCTCGGCCGTCTGTGGATGCTCAACAACCCGGGGAGTTCGCTGCGCGAGCGCATGGAGTATTACATCGAGCCTGATACTGAGCACGAGGACTTCATCCGCATTTCGAGCCCCGAGGAGATAACCATCTGCGACCCCGCATGCGGCTCGGGCCATATTTTGGTCTATGCGTTTGAGCTGCTCTTCCATATGTACGAGGAGCGTGGCTATCGTGAGCGCGAGATTCCCGAGCTCATTCTTACTAAAAACCTTGCAGGTATGGAAATCGATTCCCGCGCGGCACAGATCGCGGAGCTGGCGCTTGCCATGTGCGCCCGCGAGCACGATCGTCGCTTCTTTAGGCGTGGCGTTCGCGCCGACGTTGCCGTGCTCTCGAGCATCCCGCTAGGGGAGGACGAGCTGCCGGGTAACAAGAAGCTCGCCGAGGAGCTGAGTCATTTGGGCGAGATCGGTTCGCTGCTCAATCCCTCAGAGGACGAGATCGACGAGCTCAAGGCCGCCGCCGCGAGTTGTTCCGATGACCTTTTTGCCGCTACGGCCAAAACTAAGCTCGAAAGCGCTGCCGCCATCTGCGAGAAGCTGTCCCGTCGTTTTACCTGCACCGTGGCGAATCCTCCGTATATGGGCAGCAGCAGCTTTAATCCATTCATGAGCAAGTGGATCAAGAAGAACTACCCCGACGTGAAGAGCGACCTCTGCACGTGCTTTATCGAGCGCGGATTCAGCCTTGCCAGGGACCGCGGCTACGCGGCCATGGTTACCATGCAGAGCTGGATGTTCCTGGGCAGCTTCGAGAAGATGCGCTCCTCGCTCATCGGGTCCAAGTCGATCCTGTCCATGCTGCACCTGGGCCCCCGCGCGTTCGACGCCATCGGCGGCGAGGTCGTCAACGTCACGGCCGACGTCGTCTACAACGGGTGCGCGGCATGCGGGGGCGCCTACGTGCGCCTCGTCGACATCAACGGCAGCGATGCCAAGCGCAAGAAGGCTCTCGAGGCGATCCGAAACCCCGACTGCGGCTGGTTCTACCGCCGCGACGCCGAGACCTTCAAGCAGATTCCCGGCACCCCCATCGCCTACTGGGCCAGCGATGCCCTTCTTGATGCGTTTGCCAATGCTAAGCAGCTTAACGAGTTCGGTAAACCTCGCCAGGGTCTTGCCACTGGTGACAACGAGCGTTTCACGCGTTTGTGGTGGGAGCCTGAAGTCGATAAAGCGCGTTTTGGTGTTGAGTCGGAGGAAGAAGCTTTTGAGGGCGGAGGTAAATGGTTTCCATACAATAAGGGGGGTAACTACCGCAAGTGGTATGGGAATAACGATTGGGTAGTTACTTTCAATCGGGCTAACTCTGAAATTCTGGCCACGCTAGGCAATCACCTTCCCTCAAGACATCTCTATTTCAAGCCGATGCTTACCTGGTCAAAGGTGTCTAGTGGGGTTATTGCGTTTAGGTACAGACCAAGTGGAAGTTTGTTTGATGTTGCCGGGACTAGTGTTTTCGGTGATGAAATGACTCTCAAATATTTGCAGGGCGCATGCAATAGCTCTGTGATTATGCGCGTCGCAAGCATGCTTTCGCCAACGCTCAACTTCGAGGTGGGTCAAATCGCAACGTACCCGATTGTTCAAAGCGAGGAACTGGAGCCATCGGTTAACGCCATGGTCAACTCGTGTCGCGAACTATCAAAAACCGATTGGGATTCGTTTGAAACCTCCTGGGATTTCAAACGTCATCCGCTGGTGTAGGTGTTTGCTGTGTCTACTGCCCTTATTTCTAAATATAAAAAATCAATTAGGGATTCAGCAATCTGGTCGTCTGAAGAAGTATCTATTATTTGGGATTTTTACGTTACCAAATCGGTCGCTGCTTCTGCATCCCAGCAAAGAGCTGCTAAGGATTTCGGATTAAAAGAAATGCCGTTTGATACTCTTCTCGACTATTCCGGCGTTTTGGCGGAGAAGCGGGAAATGTTGATGGCTGACAGAATTGATGGCGTCCTAAAAGAATATGGGTTTGTTTATATGGGCAAGGATCCCAATACTAAAGAGGTCGTCGAAATTCCTATTGAAATCGATAGCCCACGCCTGGTGTGCATGCAGCCGTATTCAATAGCCGATAGAAATAAACCCGTTGCAAAGGGCGGAGGCAAGGGTGTGACCTTGCTGACCCATATGAGGAATTCGCTTGCCCATGGGTGTACATATTTTTTTGACAATGGAAATATGCTGCTAGAAGACAGGGCTGCCGGTTCGAGCGGAAAAACAACAGCAATGATATTGCTACCGCAATCTTCTTTTCTCGATTGGATAAAAATCATCGATATCGATGGCAAGTATTATTTTCCAAATAGCGCTAGAGGTGACTACCGAACTCTGGTAGTGCGATCAAAGCCCAAAAAGCATGAGTAGATTGCATCCGAGATTCATTGAGCCGTTTTTGCATCGCTTTTAGATTTCCACAAGTTCCAAATCGGATTTCTTCATCCGATATTAATTTCTGCGGCGAATAGCATCTTGTGAAATGGCCTAACAACGATTTTGATGGTTTGGGGAAATTCATGTCAATCTTACTTTCCGATAAATACGAGGCTCGCAAGGCCGAGGTCAACGCTCGCTTTGAGCAGCTTCGCGCCAACGAGGAGGAACTCAACCGGATCTTTGCCAAGATCTACAACATGGAGGGCGAGGTGCCTATCGAGGTCGAGGACAAGTACGTCTCGGTGGCGCGCATCTTCGATACGGCAGAAGAGATTCCAGAGAGCTACAAGGGCAACAAGTACGTGCGTACCAAGCGCGACGAGATCACCTCGCTCATAAGCTATGCCGCGGGCTGCATGTTCGGTCGCTATTCGCTGGATGTGGACGGTCTGGTTCTGGCCGACCAGGGCGCCACGGTCGACAACTATCTGGCCAAGATGCCCAACTCTGATCATGTGACCTTTATGCCCGATAGCGATAACGTGCTGCCCATTACCGATGACGAGTACTTTGACGACGACATCGTGCGCTACTTTATCGACTTTGTGCGCACCGTGTATGGCGAGGAGACGCTTGAGCAAAACCTGGCCTTTATTGCTGAGGCACTCGGCGGTAAGGGTACCCCGCGCGAGGTAATCCGCACCTACTTTTTGAAGGACTTCTTTAAGGACCACTGCCAGACCTACAAGAAGCGTCCCATCTACTGGCTGTTCGACAGTGGCAAAAAGAATGGCTTTAAGTGCCTTGTCTACATGCATCGCTATCAGCCCGACCTGTTGGCTCGCATCCGCACCGACTATGTGCATGAGCAGCAGGAGCGCTACCGTGCCCAGATCGGGTATGCCAACGATGCCCTTGTCAGTGCCGAGCGCGGCGAGCGCGTGCGCTTGGATAAGCGCATCAAAAAGCTCAACGACCAGCTCAAAGAGACCATTGCCTACGAGGAGAAACTGCACCACTTGGCAGACCAGATGATTAAGATCGACCTGGATGACGGCGTCAAGGTCAACTACGCCAAGTTTCAGGATGTGCTAGCAAAGATTAAGTAACTGCAGATACGGTAAGGATATTCATGCCCAAGATCGATGTAGAAGAACAGCTCAAGCTGCGGTTTTTGCAACCGTTGCCCGCATGCATGCCCCGCCGTGTGGTGGTTTGGCACGATGCAGACGGCGAGTTTGCTCCTGAGTTTGAACGTTTGGCCGCCGAGGGCTTCGACGGTGCGGGGACTGATGACGGCGTTATGCCCGCTTACGGTGACTTTGAGCGCCCAGTGCGGTTTGTTGAGGCCTGCGAGGGCCGCATGTTTGCCGTCAAGAAGCTCGTCAACCGCGATGACCTTGTGAGCGATATCTTGCTGTATCGCCGTTGCCCGCGCGGCAGGCTTGAGGGCGATTGGCTTGCCGATGTTGAGCTGTATGCTGACCGGTTTCAAGCTGACTATCTTTCGCTTTTGGCCGATCAGCTGGGTATCGAGAATATCGATGCCGTGCGCGAGAGCTTGCGAGCGCACAAGGCGTTCTTTGTCGCCAAGTCCCGCTGCGCTAAGTTTGTCGCATGCGTTCCGCATGCCTCGGGCGCATCCGATATCGAACTCGGCATCCTTACGGTGATTTTTGGCGGTAAAGAGCTTGGTGACGAGCGCCCCGCGTTTGTGCTGCGTGGCTGTATGACCATGCTGCTGCACGAGGGTCCCGAGGCGCTGGCCGAGTTGATGGACAAGTACTGCGTGCGCGATGTGCTCTCTGCCTTTATGCTTCGCTGCTATGGGTTTGAGGGACCGCTGTATGAGCGCGACTCATTGCTTATGCTTTCATCCCATGTGCTCCTTACAGCGGCGTCTACCGCGCTTCCCGAGGGAGCGCTCAAGGGACTCGAAAGCTATGTGGCTCCCGCCTACGGCCCCTATTGCCTTGAGGCGGTGCGCACGTGGGACCAGGCCGCCGATACCCAGGCATCGAGCGAGGACCTATTTGAGATCTGTCGTTTGGTGGAGGATGTCCGCGGGCTCTTTGCGCGGTTTGAGGCTCTGCCGATCGATGTGCTGACCTCGCTTGATGTGTTTCCGTGCGTCAACGAGGCCGTGCTCTCGCAGCTGTTCTTCTCGTTTGCCCAGGGCGCGGACCGTGTTGAGGATGCGCGCGCCTTTGCGGCGCGTCGCTGCGACCTAAGCTGGTACCGTCGTGTCGAGAGCTACTTTGACCTGCTTGCCGCTGTGGCCGATATGTGCGCGTTTAGGCAGGCGCACGCGGGCGGCTTCCATCTGGCGCAGCCCCAGCAGGTGTGGGATGCCTACATGTCCGATTGGTATGCCATGGATGCTGCCTATCGTCATATGTGCACCGCGTATCTGCGGGCGCGCTCCGTCGAGTGCGATGTACTCGAGGAACCTGCCCGAGCTGTGGTGGATTGGGCGGAGAATCTCTACAGTAACTGGTTCTTGGTCGACGCCAATACCTGCTGGGCGGCCGCTGCGCAAGGGGAGTGGGCCGATTGCGGCTACATCGATGGCCCTGCACGGCAGGATGAGTTCTACTGGCATGTGCTGCCTACCTATGTGGGCTCTGCTAAAACGACAGTCGTTATCGTGAGTGACGCGTTGCGCTATGAGGTGGCCCGCGACGTTGCGGCGCTGCTCGAGCGCGAGCGCGGCGGCAACGTCAAGGTTTCTAGTATGCAGGCGGTCTTTCCCTCCATTACCGAGGTAGGTATGCCTGCGCTACTGCCACACCAAGCGCTTGAACTTGCAGCGGATGGCTCGTTTGTGTTGGCTGACGGCATGCCCACCGCAACGACTCCGCAACGCGAGGCCGTGCTTACCCATGTTGAGCCTACGGCCCGTGCTTTGCGCTCGAGCGCATACCTCAACATGGCGGGAACCGAGCGTAAGGCGATGCTCAAGGACTCAAGACTTGTCTACCTCTATCACAACAAGATTGATGCCACGGGCGAGAAGGCCGCTACGCAGGATGACGTCTTCGATGCCTGTACGGACACCGTAGAGGAGCTTGCCACGTTGGCGCGCCGCGTGTGCACCGACGCCCCGGGTGCGCGTGTTGTTATAACGGCGGATCACGGCTTTATCTACACGCGCCGGGAGCTCAGCGAGTGTCAGATGCTCGGCAAGCCAGATCTTCCCTTCCTTGACGCTCCCGTCATGCACGGCAAGCGTCATCTGGTGGTGCCCAACGAGGCCGTGGCCAAGCTTTCGGACGAGGCACGCGGGGTGTTTGTTACTGTTGACATGGGACGTTTGGGTGCCGGCTTTGAGGGGTTTGCCCTGCGCGAGAACGTGCACTTTAGGCGTCCCGGCGGTACTAACAACTATGTCCACGGCGGCATGAGCTTGCAGGAGCTGTGCGTGCCCGTTGTCGGATTTTGGCGTGCGCGCTCGGGTTCCAAGGACTTTGTCGACACGCGCGTGGCGACGCTGCGCGTGCTAAGTGAGGGGCGCCGAGTGACCAACTCGCTTTTCTCGGTCAACTTGATTCAGGAGGAACCCGCCCAAGGCAAGGTCTTGCCGTGCGAGTACGAGCTGGTGTTTACCGACGCAAGCGGCAACGAGGTGAGCGATACGGTCAAGGCGCATGCCAACAAGACTTCTGCTAACTCGCAGGAGCGTGTAGTGCATGTCAAGTTTGCGCTGCATGCGGCGGATGGATTCTCGGCCAAGGGTCCGTACTATCTGGTCTGCCGCGAGCGCGAGACGGGCAAGATCGTTTGGCGCGAGACGTATACCATCGCTGTTTCGTTTGCCCCTGTTGCTGACTTTGGTTTTTAGGAGTGTGCCCTATGTTTGATAGCCATGACGACGATTTGTGGGAAGTTCCCTCGATTGATGTGGATGTGCCGGCGGAGGGTGTGGTGCCTGCGGAGGCCGCGGCTGCTGCGGAGGCCCCGGCGACTGAGGCTGTTGCGCCTGCCCCGGAGCCGGTTGCTGCCGTGCCCGTTGAGGCTGCGGTGAACGCCGAGGACGAATTCTCGACCGACGGTTATGATCAGGCTGTGGCCGAGGCTCCTGAGGACGACGGCTACGACATGGATGGGTTGGACGGCAAGCTGCTTGAGCACTTTGCTGGCAAGATCGTGCGCAAGGACCTGACGGCCCTTATGAAGCGCGGCGCCAACGTGCCCACCTTTGTGCTGGAGTACCTGCTGGGTATGTACTGCTCAACCGACGACGAGGATGCCGTGGCAGAGGGCCTGGGGCGCATCCGCAAGATCCTCACCGATAACTACGTGCGTCCCGACGAGTCCGAGCGCATTAAGTCCAAGATTCGCGAGCTGGGTCGCTTTACCATCATCGATAAGGTGACGGCCAAGCTCGACGAGTACAAAGACATCTACGTGGCGTCGTTTGCCAACCTGACCATTGAGCCGTTTGTGATGCCTGCCGAGTACGTGCGCGACTATTCCAAGATTCTCCAGGGTGGTATTTGGTGCATTATGAGCATCGAGTATCGTCGTCCCATGGAAGAGGAAGACGAGTTTGGCATGGAAGTCTTTGGCGACGATGCGCCTCGCCGCTCCAAGGCCAAGCGCAAAAAGCGCGGGCCCGAGGACTCTCCGTTTAGCGTGGCGTCGCTCACGCCCATCCAGATGCCCAACCTGGACCTGGACGCCATGATCGAGGAGCGTCAGTATTTCTTGCGCGACGAGTGGCTCAACATGCTGCTGCGCTCTGCCGGCTATGAGCCCAGCGAGCTTTCGGAGAAGGAGCGCCTGCACTTTATCGAGCGCATGGTGCCGCTGATCGAGCGCAACTACAATCTGTGCGAGCTTGGTCCCCGCGGCACCGGCAAGAGCCATATCTACAAAGAGGTCTCGCCTTACGCCATCTTGCTTTCGGGCGGCCAGACCACCACGGCCAACCTGTTCGGCCGCATGAACTCCATGCGCGCCGATCGCGTGGGCTTGGTGGGCCATTGGGATTGCGTGACGTTCGACGAGGTCGCCGGCATGCGCTTTAAGGACACCAACGCCGTGCAGATCATGAAGGACTACATGGCCAGCGGCAGCTACGCGCGTGGCCGCGACCAGATTAACGCCGATGCCTCCATGGTCTTTGAGGGCAACATCAACGACACCGTGCAAAACGTCCTTAAGACCACGCACCTGTTTGACCCGTTCCCGCCGGAGTTCAACAACGATTCGGCCTTCTTCGACCGTATCCACTATTACCTGCCGGGCTGGGAGATTCCCAAGATGCGGTCGAGCCTGCTGACCGGGCATTATGGCCTGATCACCGACTGCCTGTCGGAGTTTTGCAAGGAGATGCGCCGCAAGGACTTTACGCACCATATCGACCGTTACTTCCGCTTTAACAGCGACTTTAACAAGCGCGACGAGATCGCCGTGCGCAAGACCTTTAGCGGCCTGGCCAAGCTCCTGTTCCCTGACGAAGCCATGGACAAGGACGACGTGCGCTGGCTGTTGGATTACGCCATCGAGGGCCGTCGCCGCGTAAAGGAGCAGCTCAAGATTATGGCGGGCGTCGAGTTTATCGACGTTAACCTGGGCTATATGGATGCCGACAACCCGCAGGATGTGCATGTGGTGCGCGTGCCCGAGCAGAGCGAGGACACGCTGATTCCCGACGGGCCGCTGCTGTCCGGCCACGTGTTTGGCGTGGGCAGGTCGCAGGGCGGCGAGGTTGCCGTGTACAAGCTGGAGAATAAGGCCGTTGCCGGCGAGTGCAAGTTTAAGCACGAGGGCGTGGCCTTTAACAAGCCGGTGCGCGATACGCTGGAAGCCGCGTTCGACAACTTTGTGAACCTGGCGAACCGCGTGGCGCCGGGCATGCACATTGGCTCCAAGGATTATCTGCTGTTCTACAACGACCTGCAGAGCAAGGGCCTGTCCGAGGAAGTTTCGCTCGCCGAGTTTGTGGGCCTTTGCTCTGCGGCGTGCAACCGCCCGGTGATGTCCGCGCTGGCGATTCCGGGAATCTTGCGCATGTCGGGTTCTATGGACGAGATCCTAGGGCTCGAGGACATTATGCGCGTGGCCAAAAACGCCGGCGCCAAGCGCGTGATTTTGCCGCTGAGCGCCATCGCGGGCTTGCAGAGTGTTTCGTCCGAGATTATTTCGGGACTGAGTCCGGTGTTCTACATGGATGGTGACCCGGTTGATGCCGCGAAGAAGGCGCTGGATCTGTAGGAGTGCGGGCGTGCGGGCTTGCGTGCGCGTGGGCCCGCGGGCGTGTTGGCGTGTTCGAGTAGGGAGGCCTTGCCATGGCGAGCGAGCGTTCTGTTGGCGAGTTGCTCGACGAGCTGTTTGGCTTTGAGTCGGTAGCCAAGCGTCAGACGGCGCTTGAGCAGTACGATCGCGGTGAGCTGGTGCGCAGGGCGCGCTCCCGCGAGCTGCTGGGCGTGCTTAGGGGCGTCGAGGCTTCCGAGCACGCTGCGCGCGAGTCTGCCGTGCGGGCTGTTGACGGGTATGTTCGCCGTGTTGAGGGCGCCGCGCTTGCACGCGCTCGCAAGCGGGCGGGCATTGTTGGTCCGCTGCGGATGGAGCGCCGCTATGCTGCCTTTTTGCGCATGGAGGACAAGGCCGAGTTGCTGGCCCGTTTGGAGCAGACGCTTGCGTTTATCGAGGTAAAGCTGCGTGCGAATACGGCGGAAAAGGTGCGCGCGGCGTACGATGCGGCGGGGGCTATGGTGCTGCAGGACGTGGCACGCCTGAGTGACGTGCGCGTTGTGGATGCCGTGCCCCTGGATGCCGATCTGCTATGTACGCAGTTGGAGCAGTTGCGTTGTGCCGCCGACGCGACGGACCTTGCGGGCATGATCACAGCGACGTTTGAGTCCGAGCTGAGTGCGACGGGGTCGCTGGGCGCTGACGGGTTTACGGGCGATTTGGCTGGCGATGTTGCTGGTGACGTGGCGTTGGAGCGTGAACTTACCAACGTGCGCGGCGCTGCGCAGCGAGCGCGCTTGGCGGCGCAGGCGTATCGGGCCGAGCGCGCCACCCGCGTTGCGGGGAGCACGGTGGAGCCGGTATCGTTGCCCGAGTCTGCGTGCGCTGCGTGCGAGACGGCGTGCGATGCCGGGGAGCTTTCCGAGTTGCTCGCTCAGGTTAAGAAGTCGTTTGAGACCTACCGTCGTGTTATTGCCGACGGCGGGTTGTTCTGCGCGTTTGGCACGGGCTCGCCGCACGGCATTTGTTGTGGTACGAGCTATTTGGACTACGATTCTCGGCTTGATGAGGACGTGCTGGTGGGCGAGTACGATGGTGCAACCAGGCATACTGTTCGGCATGAGGTTGCGATTCCCGAGCTGGTGGATGGGGCTTCTGCCGAGGGCGGCGATTCGCTCAAGGTTGCCGTGGCGCGCATGCGCGAGTTTAACGGGCGTCGCTACGATGGTGTGCTGGATGAGGATCCTGCGCGCCATGTGAATGCGTTTTGGTATGGACTTAAAAAGCTCAGCCAGTATTGCGAGGCCGCCGTGCGTGTGGATGAGCGTGCTTGGGATTGCTTTATCGATAAGGTGCAGTTCGCCTACGATGAGCCCGTGGGACGTTTGGCTGCACAGATGGACGACAAGCAGGTTGCGGCTTTTGTTGCTGCCGTGGATGAGCTTGGCGCTGCTGAGTAGGGGTCCTGGCCTGGTAGGAGGTTTCATCATGAAGATCGAAGTTGACGTAGATCAGCTGCGCGAGAGCCTGCTCGACCGCGCGGGGTCTGCGGCGGGCGTGGGTTTTCCTGCTGCCATGCTCGACGTGATGGATATCGAGGACGAGCCGCCCCAAGAGCTCCTGGCCCGAGCCGAACGCGAAGGCCTCGACCTCAGCGACTTTGCCGTCGACGATGACTAGAGTGGCTAATTTGGGACGGGGCGTCTGCGCCCGCAGCTGCGCGAAAGTGCAAGACAAGCCGTCGCAATGGAGTCTAACGAGCTCGCGACCGTTCTATTTTGACTGCTAGCTGGCTAAGTGAGTAGGCTTTATTGGAAATCCTGAGCACCCGACGTATTTGCCTCAACAAACCCGCAGGTCACAGACTTGTGCTTTGGTGACGTGGTCGGCGATTCGACAAAAGTCTACTCACTTAGTTTTGAGAGACGTTAATTGTCCGCAACGAGACTCCAGCCGGGGCGATTGATGCTCAAATGTAGCTAATTTGGGATGGCAACCCCCTGGCCGCTACGACGCTAGCGTGGCAATGACGGCTTCGTCGCCGGCGTATATGAGGGTGTTGCCGTCGGGGATGATCGTTTGGCCGTCGCGCTTGAGTATCACCACGATAAACGGGTGCTTGCCCTGTGGCACGTCGCGCAGGCGCTGGCCGGCCAGACGCCCGTGGGGTGTCACGGTGACCTCGCGCAGCGTAACCTCGGCACGCTCCTCAAATGTTGGGGCGGCCATAACCAGAAGGTCGCCTTCCTCGATGACGGTATCGCCATTGGGCAACACCGGGTGCGCGCCATCGCGCAGCACCAGGACCACGAGCATGTCTGTGGCGCTGCCAATGTCCGCGAGCGAGCGTCCGGCAAACGGATGTCCAGCGCCCACCTTGAGCTTTACAAACGACATGCCGTCCTCGTCGCGGTAGTCGTTAAAGGTGCGGCGCACGTCGCCGGTCGCATCGATCATATCGAGCTTCTTCGCCACCGCCGGCAGCAGCGAGCCCTGCACCACAATGCTCGACACGGCAATCACAAACACCAGGTCAAACAGGTCGTGTCCGCCGGGAACGCCGGCCACCACGGCAAAGAGACTAAAGACGACCGAAGCTGCTCCGCGCAGGCCCGCCCAGCTTACGAGCGCGACCTGGCGGGGGTTCGTCTTAAAGGGCGCCAGGAGCACGCCGACGGCGATGGGGCGGCTCACGAAGAGCATGAACGCCATGAGCGCCAGGCCCGGCAGCAGCATTTGCGGCAGGCGTGCGGGTGTAACGAGCAGGCCCAGCAAAAAGAAGATGGTCATCTCTGCCATCTCGGTGAGGGTGTCAAAGAAGTGCGCCATCTCGACTTTGCCGGTGATGTCGCTGGCACCCAGCACAATGCCGGCCAGGTATACAGCCAAAAAGCCGTTGCCGTCCAGATAGCTTGGTAGCGCGTAGGCGACGATCGCCACGGCGAACAAAAAGATGGTCTGCGCGCCCTCGGCCGTTGCGTGCGCGCGTTCAATCAGGCGGCCCGCCGCCCAGCCGATTGCAAGACCCAGGCCCGCGCCCAGGATAATCTGCTTGGCCAGCAGTGCGGGAATGTTGATGTCGCCGCCGGCCGCGAGTGTGGCGAGCACGGCGGTGAGCATGTAGGCGACGGGGTCGTTGGAGCCCGATTCGACCTCGAGCAGCGAGTCGGTGCCGCCCCTCAGCGAAAGGCTGTGCTCGCGCAGAACGCTAAAGACGCTGGCCGCGTCGGTGGACGCCACGACCGATCCCAGCAGCAGGCCGCCGATCCAGTCGAAACCCAGCACAAAGTGGGCGAATACGCCGGTGATGCCGGCAGTGATGACGACGCCGAGCGTGCTCAGCAGCACTGCAGGTATGGTGACGGGCTTGGCGCGGTCGATGTTGGTGTTAAAGCCGCCGTAGAACATGATGAACAGCAGCGCCGTGCTGCAGACGGTTTCGGTGAGCGCATAGTCGCTAAAGTCGATATGCGCCGGGCCGTTGACGCCCAACAGCATGCCCAGCGCGATAAAGATGAGCAGGGTGGGGAAGGGGAGTTTTTTGCCGACGGGTTTGATGGTCAGGCACAAAATGATGACGAGGCCGATAAAAAGAAGGATCTGGTTCATGGATGGTGTCCGCTCCTGGGTGGTTGGCGTGGCACGGTCAGTTGTCTGCGGTTATTTGTACCCAAAGATGGTGGGTTTATGGGGTTGGATTGCGGGCGTGCGCGATATCGTCATAGACGGCCGCCGTCTTTGCCTCTGCTCGGAAACCCTTTCCAGCTTTATTGCAACGGAGTACAATGGGTAACGTTTAAGTTCAACTTGAAGTTTTAGTTGCGGCACCGGGCTTCGGCCGCAATGCAAGGAGAGGCGTACCATGGCGATCTATGTGACATCTGATGCTCACGGGCACGTGCGTGCGCTTGACGAGGCCCTGTCTAAGATCTCGTTGACGTCCGACGACACGCTGTACGTGTTGGGCGACATGATCGATCGCGGGCCCGATCCGGTCGGCGTTATTAAGCTCGTGCGCTCGCTGCCCAACGCCCGCGTGCTCAAGGGCAATCACGAGCAGATCATGCTCGATGCCATCATTGGCCAGGATCCACTCGATGCCGAGACCTGGGATATCAACGGTGGCTGGACGACGCGTGAGCAGCTCAACGACATGGAATTTGAGGCATACGAGGAGCTCGTGCGATGGATGGCCGCGCTGCCGCTCTACGCGGTGGTCGAGACCGAGGAGCGCCCGTATCTGCTGGTACATGCCGGTATTGAGACCGAGGCGGCGCAGGCGTTTTTGCTTGAGCATGGCGTCGATTGTGCCGATGGCGTTGGAGCGGTGGGTGCCGATCGCGAGCTGCTGCAGCAGATGCTCGCGGTGCAGTCGTCCGATGACCTGCTGTGGATTCGTCATGGCTATTGGGATGCGTCGACCGGGCTGCTTTCTGCCGAGGGCAAGGGCCCGGTCGTGGTGAGCGGTCACACGCCCACGGTATCGCTTGGGCGCTATTGCGAGGTCGGTGGTCTGGCGGGGCTCGATGAGGAATCGGGACGCGGGCAGATCGTGCGCTTGGGCGGCGAGGACACTGCTGGTGTGCCCGATCGCATCGACATCGACTGCGCCGCCGCCACCGGCTCCGAGTTCGGCCGCGTGGGCATCCTGCGCCTGGACGACGGGGCCGAGTTCTACGCGAACATCAACCCGGGCGAATGATGTCCCAAATTAGCTACCCCCACCGCTGCAATTAGGCACCGTATGGGTTGCGGTCGCGTTCGATGCGTTGGCGGATGTTGGCGTACTCGATTATCAGCAGCACCAGGAGTAGGGCCATGATGGCTAGGTAGCTCACCACAGCGCCCATCAGACCCAGCAGCTTAACCAGGATCACCGGCAGCACCACGCTTACGGCGAAGCAGATCAGGTAGATCTTGGTGACGTCTCCAGCGTGGCGTAGCACCGTGATGATGGCGTAGATAAAGTCGATGGCCGCGGTGACGCCGCCGGCGACGACCATCAGCAACGCCAGCGTACGGTAGCGCTCAAAGCTGAGGCCGTACATCAAGCTCATGAGGGGAATACCGGGACCTGCCATAAATGCGGCGCACACGCCGGTGATGACCACGATCAGCGCCATAACGGCAACAATAATCAGGTCAAAGCGATGACGCTTGCGAGGATTAGCCCAAATGCTCGACAAGCGCAGAAGCTGCGGTTTATAGATAAATCCAATGCTCAGCAAAATAGCCTGCGCCGGAAAGAACAGGGCATTAAAGTACAGCTGATATTTGTATGCCAGCGTGCCTTCCATCACAAACTTGGGCATGCTCTCAATTAGGTTGAACAGGAACAGTGCACCAAAGAGCGGGGCGCACTGGACAAACAGGTGGCCGACCTCGCGCAGGCTCACGCGGCGCGATTTTTCGGTCTCGAGCAGGGCAAGCGGCGCGGTGACCAGCACGAGCGAGGCGATCGCGGTGACACCCATGACCATGGCCGCGATGGGCATGCTGCGCGTGAGGAACAGCGCCACGCTAAAGACCGCGATGACGCCGACGGAGCGTAGCGTTTGGCTCATTCCAGCCAAGTAGAGTTTGTCGGCCTGCTGCAGGCGGCCTTCGTACACGTCGGCGACGCCGTCGATGACCTTATACAGGTAGACGCCCAGGCCGATCGTCGCCATCTGCGCGTCATAGCCGCGGGCGCTGCTGTACATGAAGCCGCAGCCTAGGGCGAGCGCTCCACAAAGCCAGCGGTTGAGCTGGTAGGAGGCAAAGGACGTCTTTTCGTCGATGTCTGAGACCTGGAAATTGCGCACGCCGTAGTTGCACGCGATCATGATGAGCGTGCCGGTGACAAAGGCGATGGAGAACTTGCCGGCTTCTTCGGCGCCCACGAGCTGCGTAGACACGATGGTGAGCAGCGGAAACGCCAAGCCCCACACGGCGGTGCCGAGGGTGTTCCAAAGATAGTCGCGACTGGTGGCGTGCTCCTCGTATTCCGCTTCCTGCATGGAGAAGCCGCCGCCGTAGACGGCGCCGAGCAGACGGTTCCACCAAGCGTTGACCATGCGGCGGACGGGGCCGGGCTGGCGATCGCGCTCGCGGCGACGGCGCGTGGCCTGGCTGCTATCGGGCCCGCCGGCGTTGCGCTGACTCAGCTCCTGGATGCGCGCGAGCTCTTCGGCCGTGTGGGAGGCGGGGAACAGGCCGTTCTCGATGCGTCCGCCCTGGGCCCTTGCGGTGCCGTTGCCCGCTACGGCGGGGTCGGCGACGCCATTGCGGCGGGCGATGGCGCGGCGAATGCTATCGAGGGGCGTGATGCTCAAAGTAGGTCCTTTCTATTGCTGCACTCTAGTATAGTCGCGGTGGTATCCATTCGTATTTTTGAACAGGTTGTTCAATAATTTCGGCGGCGCCATTCAGTAGTCGGCACTTTGGGAACGTCCTTAAGTGCCGGCATCCGGGGACACTCCTTGAATGTTGCCTGTTCAAGAGTGTCCCCAACGACTAGTCGTTTAAGAACGTCCCCAATGACTAGGCCGCTTGCCTGCGATTTTTGACCGTTGGGCGGGCTTGGCACCCTTGCCGCAAAAACGTTTTTGCATATCGGGTACAACGGGCTTTACGTGAGTAAAGTGCGCGCCGCGTCCATGTGTCGCGTTTTTAAAGGAGGCCCCATGCCTGGTGTTACCCCTGCAGAAGTTTTGTCCAACTTTGGTATTACGCTCGTTGAAGATCCCGCCGAGAATCAGCCCCGTCTGCTGGTCGATCTACCCGCCGCCGAGCTCGTCGAGCATGCCATCCGCCGCAACGAAGGCCGCATGGCATCCAACGGCGCGCTGGTGATCGAGACGGGGGAGCGTACCGGACGTTCGCCCAACGACCGCTTTATCGTTGACACCCCCGATGTCCACGACAAGATTGCCTGGGGCGCCGTCAACCGCCCGCTGTCCGTCGAAAGCTACGAGGTCATCAAAGCCGGCATCGTCGACTATCTCAACGAGCGCGATGTGTTCGTCACCCGCGGCATGGCCGGCGCCGACCGCAACCACACGCGCCGCCTGCTCGTCGCCTGCGAGCGTGCCAGCCAGGCGCTCTTCATTAAGCAGATGCTCGCCCGCCCGCTCGCCCGCGAAATCGCGCGCACCGGCGAGCCGGACTTCTGCGTGCTCGCCGCGCCGGGCTACCAATGCGACCCTGCCATCAAGGGCCTCAACTCCAGCGCCGCCGTGGTCATCAACTTCCAGGAGCGCGTGATTTTGGTCGCGGGTACCGGCTACTCCGGCGAGATCAAAAAGTCCATCTTCAGCGTTATGAATTACTTGCTGCCCGTCGAGGACGACGTGCTGCCCATGCATTGCTCGGCCAGCATGGATCCCGTCACGCACGAGACTGCCGTGTTCTTTGGCCTGTCCGGCACGGGCAAGACCACGCTTTCGGCCAATCCCACGCGCCTGCTGATCGGCGACGACGAGCACGGTTGGTCCGACATGGGTATCTTCAACATCGAGGGTGGCTGCTACGCAAAATGCGAGGGCCTGGACGCCTTCCACGAGCCCGAGATCTTCAACGCTGTCCGCTTTGGCGCCATTTGCGAAAACGTGGTGCTCGATGAGAACCGCAAACCCAACTACGACGACATCTCGATCACGCACAACACGCGCGTGGCCTATCCCGTGGAGCACATTCCTAACGCGTGGACTAAGGGCATGGGCACCACTCCGAGTGTCGTGCTGTTCCTGACTTGCGACGCTTTTGGCGTGCTGCCGCCCATCTCACGCCTGACGGCCGATGCCGCTATGTACCACTTTGTGACGGGCTTTACGGCTAAGATTCCCGGCACCGAGGTCGGCGTCACCGAGCCCACGCCCACGTTCTCTTCGCTGTTCGGCGAGCCGTTTATGCCGCTCGACCCCATGGTTTACGCCAAGATGCTTGGCGAGCGCATTGCCGACGGCCGCACGCGCGTGTACCTGGTCAACACCGGCTGGATTGGCGGCGGCTACGGCGTGGGCCATCGCATCGAGCTTGCCTACACGCGCTCGCTGGTCGCGCGCGCCCTCGACGGCACCATCGAGGACAGCGAGTTCGTGCACGACGACATCTTTAACGTCGACATTCCCACGACGTGCCACGGCGTGCCCGATGGCATCCTGATGCCGCGCCAATACTGGCAGAGCACCGCGCGCTATGACGAGGCCGCGCACAACCTGGCAGTGATGTTCGAGGAGAACTTCGAGAAGAAGTACTCGCACCTGCCCGAGTCCGTCAAAGCCGCCGGCCCGCACGCTCAAGTACACGCCGACGCCCGTCATCGCGGCCGCGGGTTGCTGGGACTTCGCCACTAGCTTCGCCGTGAGTCCATATCCACCACAAAGGGGACAGGCGCCTTTGTGGTGGTTTTGCTCGCGTGGATGACTCGGGTTACAATACGCCTGACATATCGTCCCCTTCTCCGGATGGGGACAGCGCAAGCGTTCTTGTGACGGCACCGTAGGACTTTGAAGGTGGCCGTCGTGAGGGCGCTTTTTGTTTAGGCGCCCTCACTCGGGCGCGCATAATGAAGGGAGAGCGTATGAAGAGCTTTATTGCCGAGGATTCATTCTGGGAGCTGTTTCCGCAGGCAGCGGTCGGTGTTGTGGTCGTGGAGGGCATGAAGCCCACGGCTCAGATTCCTCAAGAGGACGTGGATGCGATTGCGGCGTTGCTCGACCGCGCCAATATCGATGCGGAGCGTCATCTGACCAGCGACACTATCAGCGAGAACGCGCCGGTTAAGGCATGGCGCGAGGCGTATCGCCTGTTCAAGACCAAGAAGGGCGCGCGTTGCTCAGTTGAGAACCTGCTCAAGCGCGTGCTCAAAGGCAAGCCGGTCGGCCACATCACACCGGCGGTGGATATCTACAACACGATTTCGTTGACTTATGCGCTGCCCGTTGGCGGCGAGGACCTGCATGCGATTGAGGGAGATCTTCGCTTGAAGGTGACCGATGGTGGCGATGCGTTCTTGCCGCTTGGCGAGGAAGCGGATGACCCGACGCTGCCCGGCGAGCTGGCCTACATCGACGATGCGGGCGCCGTGTGCCGCTGCTGGAACTGGCGCGACGGCGTTCGAACGGCTCTGTCCGACGATTCGGCCGACGCGTTTTTGGCGATTGAATGTGTTGAGCCCGAGCGCATGGAGGACTGTCAGGCCGCCATCGATCGCTTGGCCGAGCTTCTTGAGCACTATTTGGGCGCCAACGTTCTTGTTAAGACGCTTGTGACCCGCGACAATCCCTGCGTGGAGCTGTAGCGACGCCTGCGGATCATGTTCGCCGGTCAAAACCACCACAAAGGTGCCTGTCCCCTTTGTGGTGGTTTTTATGTTGATGGGTTAACAAATGGGGTATTTGGGTACGGGTGTCGCCTTATGCGACTAAGATGTTTACCCGTAAGCATTATGCAAGCGAAAGGCGGTCGTCTCCCATGCAGCAGAACGACGAGACACGTTTCGAGGACTTTGTCGGACTGATCAGCGGGCTCTACAAGGAGATTCAGCGCATCAAGACGTCCGAAGGTGCAAGGCTGGGCCTCAAGGGCTCCGACGTCATGTGCCTGTACTATCTTGAGCGCAGCAAGGACGGCCTGACTGGCGCCGACCTCGCCCGCATGGCCGGCGTTACCCGAGCCGCCGTTTCGCGCACACTGGCACATCTGGAGGAGGGCGGCTACGTCGAGGTCGATGACTCGGGTGATGCGGCCGTCAAGTACCGTGCCCCGGTGCGCCTGACTGCCCTGGGCGGCGAGAGCATGAGCGAGGCCGATCGCATCATTCGCGAAGTGCTCGACACCACCGGTAAGGCCATGGGCGTGGAGCAGCGCGAGCAGATGTACGCGTCGCTGCGCACGATTCTCAATACCTTGCGCGAGATCTAAGGCCGCCAAGGTATTTGCTTCCCATTAACAACTGCATAGTCCCGTTTGAGCGCGTATACCGTGCCGGGGCCTTGCTGTCAAAATTCCCTGCGCGGGACCTGCGCAAGAAAGGATTCGCTATGTCCGTCCGCATTATTACCGATTCCGCAAGCGATATGTCGCCGGCCGAGCACCCAGCACTGGCCGTTTTGCCGCTGTCCGTCACCTTTGGCACCGATGTGTACATGGATGGCATCGACATCGATCACCAGCGCTTTTACGAGATGCTCGTGGAGCGCGATGAGCTGCCCAAGACCGGCCAGGTCAACCCGTACGCGTTTTCGCAGGCCATCGCCGAGGCGCGTGAGGCCGGCGACGAGGCCGTGATTATTACCGTGGGCGCTAAGCTTTCGGGTACAAATCAGAGTGCCCGTACCGCACTTGCCGAGGCGCCGGGCGGCGACGTGTACGTGGTGGATAGCAATAACGTCACTCTGGGCGAGCGTGTCCTGGTCGAGTATGCCCTGCGCCTGGTGAACGAGGGCCGTAGTGCGGCCCAGATCGCGGCGGCCGTCGAGGCCGTCCGTGACCGCGTGGTCGTCATCGGCCTGCTCGAGACGCTGGAGTACCTGGTGCGCGGCGGTCGTCTGTCTGCTGCGGCCGGCGCCGTGGGCACGCTGCTCAACGTAAAGCCTGTGGTGGCTGTCGAGGACGGTCTGATCGTGCAGCTGGACAAGGCGCGCGGTTCCAAGAACGGCCGCAACCTGCTGAACCAAAAGGTCGAAAAGGCGGGCGGCATCGACTTTTCCATGCCGCTGGCGCTCGGCTATACGGGTCTTTCGGATGCGGTGCTCAAGAAGTATATCGAGGACAGCGCGGCACTTTGGGCTGGCCACACCGAGGGCGAGTTGCCCGTTCACACCATCGGCGCCACCATCGGTACCCACGTAGGCCCTGGCGCCGTAGCCGTAGCCTTCTTCCAGCCCGCCAACTAACCGACCTGCCATAAACCACCACAAAGGTGCCTGTCCCCTTTGCGGTGGTTTATGCTTTTCAGGGTAGAAGGGAGCGAGCAATGGCGTCTGAGGGCTTTTTTGAACGGGTGTACGAGGTGGTCGAGCAGATCCCCGAGGGGATGGTCGCCACGTATGGTCAGGTGGCGCTGCTTGCCGGTCGACCACGAAGTGCGCGGTATGTGGGGTATGCCCTGCATAGCAATCCGCGCCCCGGCGAGATTCCCTGTCACCGCGTGGTGTTTGCCGACGGGCGCATATGCGAGGGTTTTGCTTTTGGCGGTCCCGATGCTCAACGTGAGCTTTTGCTAGGGGAGGGTGTGGCGTTTAAGGACGACATGCACGTCGACCTGGCCGTCTGTCGTTGGCCTGCCGGACTCTAACAGCTCTGCCGTGGCCAGAACCACCACAAAGGTGCCTGTCCCCTTTGTGGTGGTTTTCTGTTTCAGGTTTACCAGGGCTAACTTATGGAGAAGCTATGGCGGCGGATATTGATCCTGCAAAGTAAACCACGGTGAACTATATTGGTTTCAGCAACGGAGCAGGCAATAGGCGATGAAAAAGCCTGCCCTGTTGAGTTTGATTCGCATTCCTCCCCTCTGTGCGATTCAACGGTGTACTTCGGGAACGGGCCCGCCGGCAACTGACTGCCGGCGGGCCCGTTCCTGTTTATCGGGGGAGTGCAATGGGCGGAGCCGAAGCAGTCCGGCTCCGAAAAAGGCGGACGTCGTAGCGCCCGCCCTAAAGCAATCGAAAGCTCAAGCCAGCAAATCGGTCTAGTACACCATGCCCATGGCGTCCTGAACCTCTGCCAGGGTCTGATCGGCGATCTCGTTGGCGCGACGGTTGCCCTCGTGAAGGACGTCCTTCACATAGTCCAGATCGTTCTCGTAGCGCTGGCGACGCTCGCGGATCGGTGCGAAGTACTCGTTGACGGCCTCGGTCACGTACTTCTTGAGCTGGCCGGAGCCGCCCATGCCAATCTCCTCGGCAATCTCGACCTCGGAACGGCCGGTGCAGATGGCGGCCGTCGAAAGCAGGCCGGACACGCCGGGGCGGTTCTCGGGATCGAACGTGATCATGCGCTCGGAGTCGGTCTGGCTCTTCTTGATGCGCTTGGCCGTCTCCTCGGCGGTCATCGAGATGTTGATGGCGTTGCCGTAGCTCTTGCTCATCTTGCGACCGTCCAGGCCGGGCAGCAGCGGGGTCTCGGACAGCAGCGCGTCGACCTCGGGGAACACCTTGCCGTAGCGGTTGTTAAAGCGGCGGGCGATGGTGCGGGTGAGCTCGATGTGCGGCAGCTGGTCGCGGCCGACGGGCACCACATTGCCCTTGCAGAACAGGATGTCGCAGGCCTGGTGCACCGGGTAGGTGAGCAGAAGGCCGGTGAGCTCGTGCCCCGAGGCCTCCATCTCGGCCTTGACCGTGGGGTTGCGCGCCAGCTCGGCCTCGGACACCAGCGACAGGAACGGCAGCATGAGCTGGTTGGCGGCGGGCACGGCGGAGTGCGCGTAGATCATGGTCTTGTCGGGGTCGATGCCGCAGGCAAGGTAGTCCATGACCATGTTGTACACGTTGTCCTGGATGTGCTCGGTGGTGTCGCGGTCGGTGATGACCTGGTAGTCGGCGATGAGTACGTTGGTCCTGGCGCCCATGTTCTGCAGCTCCACGCGGCCCTTGAGGGTGCCAAAGTAGTGACCCAGGTGCAGACGGCCGGTGGGGCGGTCGCCGGTAAGCATGGTGAACTTCTCGGGCGTCTTGGTCAGGCCCTCGCGAATGGCGTTGCTCTTTTGCAGCGCGACTTCGTAGCTGTTCTCGTTTGGCATGATTGCTCCTAACGTTCGTTCGCAGGTTTTGATGATAGCGTGTTTATTGAGAGGGGTGGGCGTGAGTGGGTGAGGGACTGCCAGGGGCCGGCTTTCAAGTCCGCCGCGGCGTTCGCGCGAACGGCTGCCAACGCCTTGGCACATCCTCGGCAGCTTACCCTAGAGCTTGTGGTGGCGCTCTTCTTTGCGCTCCTCGGCTGCCTGCTCCTCCTGCTTAAAGGCGGGGTCGTCGGGGGTGACGAGCTCGTCCTCGTGCGTGCGCTTGTTGTAATGGTGGCGCAGCACGGGCTCAAACAGATGTAGATGCTTGGCAAAGGCCGCCGAGCCAATGGCGAGCACGGTAAAGATGAGCACGCGCATGGGCACCTCGACCTGGTTAATCGCGGCGGCGCCGGCCGAAAGCATGATGCACCAGGCATAGATGAGCAGCACGGCCTGTTTTTGGTTGTAGCCTTCTTGGATCAGGCGGTGGTGGATGTGGCCCTTGTCGGCCTGCCCGATGCTAATGTGGGCGCGCTTGCGGCGCACAATGGCGCTAAACGTGTCGATGATGGGCACGCCGGCAACGATGAGCGGGATGATAAGCGAGGTGAGTGCGGCGGTGCGGCTCACGTTGAGCAGCGAGATGGAGCCCAGCGCAAAGCCCAGCAGCAGCGACCCCGAGTCGCCCAAGAAGATGCTTGCGGGGTTGAAGTTGTAGTGCAAAAAGGCTAGACAGGCGCCAAAGAGCGCAATAGAGAGCGCGGCGGCGTCGATGCGGCCCGAGAGCACGGCCATCGAGAACATGGTGAATGACGCGATGCCGCAGATGCCCGTGGCCAAGCCGTCGAGGCCGTCGATGAGGTTAATGATGTTGGTGAATGCCACCAGATAGATCACGGTGATGGGGTAGGCGAGCCATCCGAGCATGATCTCGCCGGGGGCAAACGGGTTGACGATGACGCCGATTTTTAGGCCGCCGATACAGGCGATAAGCGCGGCGAGGACTTGTCCGGCCAGCTTTTGCTTGGGCGTGAGCTGGAAGACGTCGTCGATAGCGCCGGTCGCAAAGATGACGGTAAAGGAGAGCGCCAGCATGGGATAGCTAATGTGAAGGCGCGGGTGCGGCACCAGGACGGGTGGCCAGCCTAGGTACCAGGTGCCTAGGATTTGCACAATGCAGGCAACGACCAGGCCCAAAAACACCGCCGCTCCGCCCAAACGTGGGATGGGCTTGGTGTTGATGCGGCGCTTAGAAGGATAGTCGACGGCATCGAGCTTAATTGCCAAGCGCTTGACCAGGGGCACCGCGAGGAAGGTCGTGATAAAGGCCGCCGCTGCCACGCATAGGTACGGTATGTAGTTCGGGGATGAAGCCATGAATCTAAAAACCGCCAAGCGTCGAAGGAAAAGGTCAGAAGAACGCCATGCGCAAAGGGCATAGCCGGACCATAATACTCGACCAAGGGGGGTGCATGGAATTGCACGCAGCGATAATCACGCGCTTACCAGATATTGGGATGTTGTCGATGGCTTGTCGGGATGCCGGCGGGGATCCATATGGACTGTAATGGTGATTTTCGGCAAAAGAAAACCACCCCCCACGTTACGAAAATGAACCCACCTAAAACAGGTGGGTGCCCTCATCGACTGTTCCAGCGTCCTTAACAACGAAGGATACCTGTACTAGGTACGACTGTGTGGGCTCCCTAAATAAACGCGACGGTTCACCCAGTTGCTCCGCGGGGGGCGGAATACCTACATCATAAAGCGGCACTTTATCGATTCCAGTCTTGACATTACAAAAATCGTGTCGGACGATTACGGCGCCTTGGGCTCGAGCCGTCTGTGGGGTTGATCCCTTTACGTTTGAGCTGCTGAATCGTTGTTTTGGAGCATGGTTTTATGCCGACGTCGTTGACCGAACTTTTTTCGCCCGCCTGTCATTTGTGTCCGCGCGGTTGCGGTGCGGCGCGCGATGAGGGTGCGCACGGCGTCTGCGGTGCTAACGACACGCTCAAGGTGGCCCGCGCCGCGCTTCATATGTGGGAGGAGCCGCCTATCTCGGGCGAGGCCGGTTCGGGCACGATCTTCTTTAGCGGCTGCTCGCTCAAATGTATCTACTGCCAGAACCACGAGATCTCGACCGGCAATTTTGGCCTTGAGATTTCGCCTGAGCGCCTGGTCGAGATTATGCTGGAACTGCAGGACCAGGGTGCCAACAACATCAATTTGGTGACGGCGACGCACTATGCGCACCTGTTGCCTGCCGCGATTGCCGCGGCACGGGCGCGCGGGCTGGTCATCCCAATCGTCTACAACACGAGCGGTTATGAGCGCGCGAGTGCCGTGGCGGCGCTCGGCGACCTGGTCGATGTGTGGCTTACCGACTTTAAATATGCCGATGCCGAGCTTGCGCAGTCGCTTTCTCATATTAAGGACTATCCGTGTGTGGCCGTGTCGGGCCTGGCCCAGATGGCGCGCGAGATCGAGCGCCGCGGGGGAGAGTTGGTGGACGAGGACGGGCTTATGAAGCGCGGTATGATCGTGCGCCACCTGGTGCTTCCGGGGCATGCGGACGATTCGTGTCGCGTACTGGACCTAGTGTGGCAGACGGTGGGCGACGTGCCGATCTCGGTCATGAACCAGTACACGCCCAATGCGCTCATGCGCGAGCAGGGCGGCGACCTGGCACGCGCCGTGACGCGTGAGGAGTACGAGCAGGTGCTCGACCATGCCGACGACCTGGGTTTTACGACGATGTTCTGGCAAGAGGGCGGCGCGGTAGACGAGAGCTTCACCCCGGCCTTCGACACCACCGGTGTTCTTACCAGCGCAAAGTAGTGCGTTCGTCGATGATTTTTCTGGGACGGGGATAAAAAATCATCGAGAGGATCGCCTGTTCGAAAAGTTGCCAAAATAGCCGCGCCCCAAAAAGACTGGTTATTGGGCGTTGACAGTTGGCGAGCCGTAGGTAAAATATCGACTTGTCCTGGGGACGTAGCTCAGTTGGGAGAGCGCTGCCGTCGCATGGCAGAGGCCGAGGGTTCGACTCCCTTCGTCTCCACCCTTGGATTTGATAAGCCGCTGACATTGTGTCGGCGGCTTTTTTTAAAAGAAAGGGCTATACCATGGCAGAGCTTGAGTCCCAACCATTGTCCGACGAGGAGCGCGCTGAGTTGGAAGAGCTCCGCGCTGAGAAGGCCCGCCGCGAGGCTCGGGAAGAGGCCCGTCGCGAGCGTGAGGAGCTGGCTGCCCTGCGCGCCGAGCGTGCGAAGGCCGAGGAGGTCGCCTCGAACGCCGCATCCGAGCGCAAGCCCGCGCCCGCACCCAAGCCCGCTGCTGCGAAGCCTGCACCTGCCGCGCCCAAACCTCAGCCTAAAAAGGCCGCTCGTCTTAAGTCCGTCGAGCCCAAGCCGAGCCGTGACGAGATGACCTTTGCCCAGCGCATGGTTACCTCCAAGGAACCTACGGGCGAGAACGAGATCCCTGGCATGGCGCCGGCTCAAAAAATCATCATTGTCCTTGCCCTCATCGCGTTTGTCATCTTTATGGGCTACACGATCCTGACCAGCATGGGCCTGCTCTAACCGATTTGCATCGGGCGTCATGTCCGCATGCTCTGCTCTCGTCCAACCCTCAAATTCTGCACCACACATCCGAAAGGTCGCCCCATGGCTTTGACCGATATCTCTCATCCCACCGACATCGCAATGCTCACCGATCTGTACGAACTCACTATGGCCCAGGGCCTGTGGGAGAGCGGCAAGGCCAATGAGCAGGGTTGTTTTACCGCGTTTTACCGCGACCATCCCTTTGGCAGCGCCTATGCCGTCATGTGCGGCACCGCCGAGCTGCCCGAGCTAGTCGAGAATCTGCGCTTTACGCCCGAGGACATCGACTACCTTGCCTCGCTTGAGGCCCCGGCCGGCGGCGCGATGTTCAAGTCCGCATTCCTCGACTATCTGCGCGATTTTCGTGCGCATGTAAACATCGACGCCGTGCCCGAGGGCGAGCTCGTCTTTCCGCGCGAGCCCATGGTGCGCGTCACCGGCCCCGCGCTGGAGTGCCAGCTGCTCGAGACGGCGCTGCTCAACATCGTCGGGTTCCAGACGCTTGTCGCCACCAAGACGGCGCGCGTGGTGCTCGCCGCCGACGGTCGCCCCGTGGCGGAGTTTGGCCTGCGCCGAGCCCAGGGTCCCGATGGCGGCCTGGCCGTTGCGCGCGCGAGCTACGTTGCCGGCTGCTCCTCTACGTCCAATGTGCTCGCCGGCCGCCGCTACGGTATTCCCGTCTTTGGCACGCATGCGCACAGCTGGGTGATGAGCTTCGATTCCGAGCTCGAGGCCTTCCGCGCCTTTGCCAAGTCGAGCCCCAAGAACTGTACACTGCTCATCGACACCTATGACGTGCGCGAGGGCTGCGAGCATGCCATTACGGTCGCCAAGGAGATGGAGGCGGTGGGCGAGCGCCTGTCGGCTATTCGCATTGACTCGGGCGATCTCGCCAAGCTCTCCAAGTATGTCCGCGGTCGTTTCGATGCCGAGGGCCTGCCCTATGTGGGGATCTCGGTTTCTAACGATCTGGATGAGTACACGATTCAGTCGCTGCTCGACCAGGGCGCGCCCATCGATAGCTTTGGCGTGGGCACCAAGCTCGCGACCTGCTACGACCAGCCGGCGCTGGGCGGCGTGTACAAGCTTTCCGCCCGCCGTGCGAGCGAGGCCGACCCGTGGACGCCGGTGGTCAAGCTCTCCGAACAGCCCTACAAGCGCACGATCCCGGGCGTGCAGCGCGTGCGCCGTTATTACGACGGCTTTGGCGGCCCGGTCTGCGACATGATCTACGACGAGGACCATCTGGTGGGGGAGGGCGCCGCGCGCGGCAATACCCTCGTGGCCGTGAATGATGCCGCCCTGGTGACCGACGTGTCGGAGCTTGAGTATCGCGAGCTGCTGGTGCCGATCGTGCGCGATGGCAGTGCAGTGGCTCCGCGTGAGAGCATCCAGGACGCGCGCGAGCGCTGTGTTTGGGCGCTCGATCATCTGGACGCAGCTTTCAAGCGCTTCCTGTACCCGCAGACCTATGTGGTGGGCATGGAGCAGGGCCTGGCTCAGGTGCGCGACGAGCTCGTGCGCAAGAACATGGCCGCGTCCTCGGCTTTCCCCTGGGCAAAATGATTCCTTGGGCGGTAGGGGCGAGTCACGCTCCCTTGGCCGCCAGCTCGGCCGTTCGCTGAACAGTTGATTGGTTTGACGTATGACGACTTCTTATAAAACGATGGTGGTAAAGATCGGTTCGTCCACGGTGGTGGGCGCCGATGGCAAGGTCAACCGCGCCTTTATCGGCGGACTTGCCGATCAAGCCGCAGCGCTGCGCAAGCTCGGCTGGCGTCTGGTCGTGGTGAGCTCGGGCGCTATTGCCTGTGGCTATCCCGTGTTGGGCTTCGACCGCAAGCCGGTCGGCGACCTTCCGAGCCTGCAGGCCTGCGCCTCGGCTGGTCAGTGCATCATCTCGTCGGCCTACGACGAGGAGTTCCATGCGCGCGACCTGCTCACCTCGCTCGTGCTGCTCACGCGTCACGACACGGCGCGTCGCACGTCCTACCTGCACGCGCGCGACGCCCTGCTGCGTCTGGTGGAGCTGGGCGTGGTGCCGGTCGTCAACGAGAACGACACCGTTACCGTCGACGAGATCAAGTTTGGCGACAACGACACACTGGCGGCGCTCGTGAGCTGCCTGGTATCTGCCGATCTGTGCGTGACGCTCTCGGACATCGATGGTCTCTATACTGCCAATCCGCATGAGGACCCCACGGCCGAGTTTGTTCCTGTCGTGCATAAGATCGATGCCAAGATTATTGCCTCGGCGGGCGATTCTTCCACATCGGTGGGCACGGGCGGCATGATTACCAAGATCCGCGCGAGCCGCATCCTGATGACGGCGGGCATTCAGAGCGTGATTTGCTCGGGCGAGGAGCCCGATGCGCTCGTGCGCCTCGCCCGCGGCGAGAGCGTGGGCACGCTGTTCGATCCGCCGGCGGAGCGTCTGGACATCGCACCCCGCAAGCTGTGGATCGCGCTGGGCGACAAGGCACATGGGTCGGTGACGGTTGATGATGGTGCTGCGAAGGCGCTGGTTAGCCGTGGCTCTTCCTTGCTTGCGGTGGGTATTCGCGAGGTCGATGGCCAGTTTGCCGAGGGCGATGTGCTCGACGTGTGCGATCCGAGCGGTATGGTCGTCGCCCGCGGTATCGCCGAGGCCGATTCGGACGTGCTGGAGCTTGCAGCCGGCCGCCGCCAGGACCAGATCGCCAGCAACCGCCTGCTCGCTAACCTGGCCGAGAAGCCGGCGATACACAGGGATAACTTGATCGTATTTGCATAAAGAAAGACAGCGCTGCGGATCGTTTCCTGCAGCGCTGTCTTTCTCGTGCCGGCACTTGGGGACGTTCCTTATGTGCCGGCACTTTGGGACACTCCTTAGCTAGAAGATCCGGCGCAGGTCTCCGCGGTTGAGCGCTTCGTCGAAGAGGTGCTTGAACACCACGCTGCCGTGCAGGCCGTCGTGCTCGAACTCGTTGGTCACCCAGGCATGCGAGTTGCCCACGCGGCTGAGCGTATCGAGCTGCATGCCCGAATCGACGTACATATCGTCGAAATACACCGCGGCCTGGAGTGGCACCTCGTTGCAGGCTAGGCGCTGCGGGTCGTAGATCTTGTCCCAGCTGGTGTCTTCCATCAGCAGGTCCATGGCGGGCTTAAACGGCATAAGCTCGGGCATCTGCTCAAACATCCACGGGAACATGGCCTCGCCGGTAAACATGAGCGGGCGCGCGAGTGTGTCGAACTCGGCACGATGGGCCTTCTCCTCTGCTGCGGCCCAGCGAATGGGCATGGTGTCGCCGTCGGCGTAGATAAACTCCTGCAGCGTCCAGTACAGCGGGTTTGTACGCGTGTTGGTGCGCTCGAAGGCGCGCATCAAAAAGCTGTCGGATACCGAGGAGCCGCAGCTAAGCGTACCGTCGCCAGTAACAAACGCGTGATCGATAATCCAATGCATGCGCTCAAAGCTCGGCTTCATGCCAAAGTCGCTGCCCATGAGCTGTAGGCGCTCGACCGTCATCGGCGAGCCGTCGGGCAGCACGGGCTTCTGGGCCTCGAGCGCATCGGCCAGGGCTGCCACGCGGTCGACGTCAGCGGGGTAGCGGTCGTAATACTGCTGCGTCTTGGCGGCCATGCGCGGGAAGGTGTGCGCGTAGACCTCGCTTGCGCTCGCCGGCACGTGGGGGATGCCGCCGCAGGTAAAGCTTGCCGCTATGCCCTCGGGGAAGAGCGACAGATAGCTCAACGTCAAAAAGCCGCCGTAGCTCTGCCCGAGTGTGACCCAGGGCTTGCCGCCAAAGCCCACCAGGCGCAGGTACTCAAAATCGCGCACGATGGAGCTGGCGAGGTGGCGCTTGAGGAAGTCAGCCTGCGAGCGTGCGGCATCGGAGTCGGCCGCCGTCGCGCGCTCGCCCAGTGCGGCAATCGTGCGCCCGTCTACACAGCTGCTGCGCCCGGTGCCGCGCTGGTCGGGCAGGACGACGCGGAAGTGCTTGACGGCCTCCTCGATCCAGCCGTCGCTTGTGGGCGACAGCGGACGCGGGCTCTCACCGCCGGGGCCGCCCTGCAAAAACAGGAGCAGCGGCAGATCGTCGTTGATGCGGTCGGGCGCGCAAACCACGCGGTAGAAGAGCTTGATGCTCTCGGGCGCGCCGGCGATTGGTGCCGGCATAGCGCCGCGGCGCATGGTGCTACCGACGGCCAAAAGCATCGGCTCCAGGCCGCGCCAGTCAAGGGGGACGTCGATGCTGTGGTCCTCGACATAAAGGCCGGGGACGTGGTACGAAGTGATGAGGGCCATGTGAGTCTTCCGTTCGTTGCGGTGTTTCGGGTTGACCAATTCTACCGCCGCGGGCGAGGCCATGCGCAAATCGGCTACCATGGTTGCAAACTTCTAGGAGAAAGGGCCGCCCATGTCGGTCGATATAGCCACGTATGTCCACGATCTTGCCGTTGCCGCCAAGGCAGCGTCGGCCTCGCTTGCCACGGCGAGCGATGAGCAGCGTCAGGAGGCCGTGCGCGCCATGGCCGCAGCACTGCGCAACGGTGTCGACTCCATCGTCGCCGCCAACGAGCTCGATATGTCCGCCGCGCGCGATGCGGGCACCTCGGCCGGACTGCTCGATCGCCTGCTGCTGACGCCCGAGCGCGTCGAGGGCATGGCCGCCGGCCTGGAGAAGCTCGCCGAGCTGCCCGATCCCGTCGGCCGCGTGCTCGACCACCGCGTGCTTGCGAGCGGTGTGGACCTGACCCGCGTGAGCGTGCCGTTGGGCCTGGTCGCCATGGTCTACGAGGCGCGCCCCAACGTGACGGCCGACGCCGCAGGCATCTGCATCCGTACCGGCAACGCCTGCATTCTACGCGGCGGCTCGCTGGCCTATCACTCGTGTGCCATGATCGCCGAGCTGCTGGCCGATGCGCTCGAGGCCAAGGGCTTCCCGCGCGAGGCCGTGTCGATGATCGAGTCCACCGACCGCGAAGCCACTGGCGAGCTCATGAAGCTCCGCGGTATCGTCGACGTGCTCATTCCGCGCGGCGGTGCAGGCCTGATCCAGCGCTGCGTGCGCGAGTCGCTTGTGCCGGTGATCGAGACGGGCACTGGCAACTGCCACATCTACGTGCATGAATCCGCCGACTTTGATAAGGCGCTCAACATTATCGTCAATGCCAAGACCCAGCGCGTGGGCGTGTGCAATGCCGCCGAGTCGCTGCTGGTCGACCGTGCCGTGGCAGATTCGTTTTTGCCGGCGGTCTTGGTCGTGCTGCACGACCACGGCGTACTGATTCACGGCGACGAGGCCACGTGCGCCGCATGCGCCGACGCTGGGCTTGCCGAGGGCGACAACTACGTCGTCGCGACTGAGGAGGACTGGGGTCGCGAGTACCTGGCTCTCGAGATGAGCGTGAAGGTCGTGGCAAACGAGGACGAGGCCATCGTACACATCAATCGCTACGGCACGATGCACTCCGAGGCCATCGTTGCCGAGGACACGGATGCTTGCGAGCGCTTCCTGGATGCGGTCGATGCCTCGGCCGTGTACTCCAACGCCAGCACTCGCTTCACTGACGGCGGCGAGTTTGGCCTGGGCGCCGAGATCGGCATCTCGACCCAAAAGCTCCACGCCCGTGGCCCCTTTGCCGCCGAGGCCCTCACCACCTACAAATACAAGCTCCGCGGCACCGGCCAGGTCCGCCCCTAAACCTACCAAAAAGGGACAGGTTTATTTTGGCAGGTTTTATCTGCGGTTTTGCCGGGCGACGCGTTCGCCCGGCTTTTTTCTCCGTATGCCTTTTCTGCCTTTCGGCTTGAGCCGCGGCGATATACGATAGTGACACCGTGTCCTAGCACCGACTCACCTGGAGGTATTGCCATGTCTCAGACGCTTTCCGCCGGAATCACCCGTGACCGTGCGTTCGAACTGCTCAACGAGCACAACAAAGATCCGTTCCACATCACCCACGGCGAGACGGTCGAAGGCACCATGCGCTACTTTGCACGCGAGTTCGACCCCGAGAACGAGGAGTTTTGGGGTATCGTCGGCCTGCTGCACGACTTGGATTGGGAGGAGCATGAGGACGACCCCGTGAACCACACCATCTATGCTGCCAAGATTCTGGAGGGCGAGGGCGCATCGCCCGAGCTCATCCGCGCCATCCAGACGCACACGTCCGATTTCAACGCCTCGCTGCCCAAGCCCGAGTCGCAGATGGAGAAGATCCTATTTGCGTGCGACGAACTTACCGGCCTGATCGGGGCCGCCGTTATCATGCGTCCGAGCAAAAGCGTCATGGACTTTACGACCAAGTCGCTCAAGAAGAAGTTCAAGGACAAGCGCTTTGCCGCCGGCTGCTCGCGCGACGTGATTACGCAGGGCGCCGAGATGCTGGGCTGGGAGCTCCCCGAGCTTTTCGACCGCACCATCGCGGCCATGCAGTCCTTCGCGCCCGACCGCGACACCTTCCAGGCCTAACCTGCCAAAAAGGGACAGGTTTTTTTGGTAGGTTTTATCTGGGAAAACGCTTCCGTTGGACGTTATTCAGCGGAAGCGTTTTCTGTTTGACATGGTGACGTTGGCGAATGGCGGCGCCTCGCGGCAGGCAGCTGCGCTTCGCCGTACTCGTAACTCGGCAAGCGCGACGCTAGGACGCGTTCTTGATAATCCATGTCCCTAGTCCGGTCAACAGCTGAACCTGCCTAACCGTTAACCCTTCTTTTCGAAGCGCGAGAATCGCCTCATTGCGAAGTGGCTTGGAGACGGATTTGAGTTCCGTCGGAGCACATCCTGCGACACTCTGCACGATTGCCGTGCCAAATTCGCATAGATCTTCCTCGCGAACCTTGGCTGTTGCGCTGGGGCGATAGGGAAGCGACGGCGCACTTTCCATGAGCTGAAGGTATGAGCGAGGTGTTGGGAATAAAACACCGACAACGCTGCCGGTGACATGCGGCCGTGACCTGGCACTCATTAGATACTCGCGATGGCTGCTCCAGGGATATTCGTCGTATGCCGCCAGTCCTGCTTTTTGTGGATTCAGATGAATGTATCGAATTGCCTCGAGTAAATATACTTCCGACTTAATGGGCGAATCCCAAAACCGCTCCTGAAACACGTGGCCGATATGTCCCGTCCGCGCATTGTACCTGCCCGCATACGATACGGCTACCGCGTGCATCGCGTCGCTCTTGCGGTCGTCCGGATCGTCGATGAGCAGATGAATGTGGTTTCCCATAAGGCACCAAGCGATAAGCTCGATATTGTGTTTGGGGAGAATCGCATCGAGGATCTGAAGCATGGCGATTCGGTCCTCGGCATCGTCAAACAGCAATTGCCCTCCGTTTCCACGCAACGTGACGTGGAAATAACCGGTTGGTGACTTTGAACGAGGTTTTCTCGGCATGGCCCCTCCTTTAGCTTGGATGGGCTGAAGATACCTCATTCGGAGGCTTCGGTTGTCGAGATTCAGTTCACCGACCATAGCTGCTACCTGCCGAAATGTTATTGCGTTTTCAAATTGATGCTTTTTAATGGTAATTGAACAAGACGGGCGCGCTTGTTGTGGATGCGGGCGTTAGTTGCGTCGATCTGGACGGTCCCCCTCGCATGATGTCATCGCAAATGGGCTTCACGCATTTCTACGGCGATAGAAAAATGGCCGGGCGCTCACAAACAAAACGGAGAACTCGGCCATTTACTGATTGTTTGTTGACGTTTGGCCAGATAAAACCTGCCAAAATAAACCTGTCCCTTTTTGGCAGGTTAGTTGAGGGCGGCTTGGGCTAGGCGGGCTTCGGCGGCCTCCTCGGTGACGCCCAAGGCCACGGCGAACTCCTCGATGGAGCGGCGCTTGGCCTCCTTGAGTACGCGCATGTAGTAGGAGCTGGGTTTTTTATCAGCTTCCTCGGCCTGGCGAATGCGGTGCATCATGGTCTTTGCCACGCGGACCGTCTCGGGCGCGCCCAGCTTGAGCTGCTGCTTAAAGTGTGTCTCCTCAAGCGAGCTGTTGCGCTCGGTAAAGGTGTCGCACTCCAGCTCGTCATAGTGGCTCAGCAGGTGCTCGGCATCTTGCTGAGAGATGGCGGCGTGCAGACGGTCGGCCTGCGCCACGGGGTACATGAGGATCGTCTGCGCATGTCCCTGCTTGGTCTCGAGCAACAGCATGGGCTGCGGTGTGTCGTCCCTAAAACCGACGACGGTGCAGACTCCCTGGCCCGGATGAATGACGTGTTGACCGATTGAGAACATGCTACCTCCAACTTATACGAATTTACGTATGTCTAGAATAACACGCTGACGTGCGCAAACCCGTACTTTATGCAGGAAAAGCACACAACTCTGATAGGTAAGAGTATTCGATAACAGACGCAGCTCATTCACACCTTTATGCATTTTCAACGCCTGCATAATCTGCAGGCAGACCGGCATCTTTGAGTGACTCCATACAAGCTGTAGTCATTTTTGTGCATATGCAATATCTATTAGCTTTACCCTGCGACAGTGCCCGTCGCTTGTGATAGAGTGCTACAAACTCTGGCTTTTGCCCTACGAGTGACCAAGAGCTCGGGGGCTTTAACACAAGGAGGATCTATGCCCGAGAAGATTGAAGAGCTGGTACGCGCTGCGCTTGCTGCGGCCCAGGAGGCCGGCGACCTTTCCGCATTTGAACTTGACGATTGCGCTATCGAGCGACCGGCTGACACTTCTCATGGCGAGTGGACCTCTACCATGGCCCTGAAGTCCGCCAAGCTGGCCCACTGCGCCCCGCGCAAGATCGCCGAGGCCATCGTTGCCCATATGCCCGAGGACCCCGCGATCGAGAAGGTCGAGATCGCAGGCCCCGGCTTCATCAACTTCTACCTCTCCGTTGCCGTCAAGAATGCCATCTTTGGCGAGGCTCGCGAGAAGGGTATGGACTTCGCTAAGTCCAACGTCGGTGGTGGCCTGAAGACCCAGGTCGAGTTCGTTTCCGCCAACCCCGTCGGCCCCATGCACATCGGCCACGGCCGCTGGGCCGCGCTGGGCGACTCGCTCTGCCGCGTTATGGATCACGCCGGTTACGACATCCAGCGTGAGTTCTACATCAACGACCACGGCTCTCAGATGAACACCTTCGGCAACTCCATCAGCACGCGCTATATGCAGCTTGCCGACATCATCGCCAAGCAGGGCGTGGATATCGACGAGGCTCACAAGCTGCTGATCGCCGACCGCGACGCCTTTGTTGCCGACGAGAACGACGAGCATCCCGAGACCCATCCGTATCAGGACAACTTTGCCGAGACCCTGGGCAAGGACTCCTACGGCGGCGACTACATCATCGACGAGGCCGCCGAGTTCTGGCGCACCGACGGCGATAAGTGGGTCAACGCCGATCCGCAGGAGCGCATGGAGAGCTTCCGCGAGCGCGGCTATGTAAAGATGGTCGACAACATGCGCGACCTTTGCCATGCCGTTAACTGCGACTTCGATCGTTGGTTCTCCGAGCGCTCGCTGTATGTGAAGGACACCGAGGGCGAGACCGCCGGCACCTCCGCCGTTGACCGCGCTTTTGAGAAGCTCGACAAGATGGGCTATCTCTACACCAAGGACGGCGCCCTGTGGTTCCGCTCCACCGACCTGGGCGATGACAAGGACCGCGTTCTGATCAAGTCCGACGGCGAGTACACCTACTTCGCCTCCGACGTTGCCTATCACTGGGATAAGTTCCAGCGCGTCGACCACGTCATCGACATCTGGGGCGCCGACCACCACGGCTACATCGAGCGCGTCCGCTGCGTCTGCGATGCCTTGGGTTACCCCGGCAAGTTTGAGGTTCTGCTGGGCCAGCTCGTCAACCTGCTGCGCAACGGCAAGCCCGTCCGTATGTCCAAGCGTAAGGGCACCATGGTGACCCTGCAGGAGCTCGTCGACGAGGTCGGCTCCGACGCTGCCCGGTACACCCTCATCTCCAAGAGCTCCAACCAGATGGTCGACTTCGATATTGAGGCCGTCAAGAAGCGCGACAACTCCAACCCGGTGTACTACGTGCAGTACGCTCACGCCCGCGTGTGCTCCATCCTGCGCCGTGCCGCTGACGTTACGCCCGAGCAGGCTGACGAGATGGGCATGAAGGCCGTCGCCGCCAAGGCCATCGGTGAGAACGTCGATTACTCGCTGCTGACCGACCCGACCGAGCTCGCCCTTTCGCGCAAGCTCAACGAGCTCACCGACCTCATCGCCAGCTGCGCTCGCGACCGCGCCCCGTTCCGTCTGACGCACTTTGCTGAGGAACTCGCCGGCGACTTCCACAGCTTCTACGCTGCCTGTCAGGTGCTGCCGAGCGAGGGCCGTCCCGTCGACCCCGAGCTTTCGCGTGCCCGTCTGGCCGCTTGCGATGCCGTCCGTGTGACGCTCGCCCTGGTGCTCACCCTCGTTGGCGTTTCCGCGCCCGAGCAGATGTAAGCTACGGGTCATTTGACCGTACAGACTTGGTTTAACTAAGCCTTGAAAGCCCGATCTCCCACGGAGGTCGGGCTTTTTGCAAACGCCGACGTATTGACGAATTTGGAACTGCTGGAAATACGAAACTATGCCGGTTTACTACGATGAAATGAGAAATTCCAACTACGCCGGCTTTTCGCAAAAAAGTGCAAGGCATCTACCTGCGGTTTTAGTTCAACAAGTTTCGGAGTGATCGCGGTTGAGCGATTCATCGTAGTAAACCGCCACAGTTTTGGCGGAGGCAGTCAGATTTGTGGGTGTTAAACCAAAGATTGTCCCTTTTGACTAGTCGTTTAAGAACGTCCTCAATGACTAAGTTGCAGGTGGTTGCGGTTGTGTTACACTAACGCTGCGTATATGACGCAAATATCTCGATACAGATCAATGATGTCCGTCGGTATTTGACGGAGCTAGACTGTTTAGCCGCCCTGAAGGTTTATGCAGGGAGCATGTGATCACAGGGCTTGAAAAGAAAGTTGAGCAAACACTGTGTCTGATCAACAGCAAGAAAACGAAATAACGACGACGCAAGCCGCTCCCGCTGCACCGGTTGCGTTGGACCAGGTCGCGGCGCCCGCGCAAGCCTCGGCTCCTGAGACGCCTAAGGCTGCTTCGACGCCTACGCCTTCAGCGGCTGAGAAGGCCGTGCCTGCAACTGGTGAGGAGGCTGCTCCGGCAAAGCCCAAGCGTACGCGCCGCACGGCCAAGTCTGCTGCTGACGGCGAGGAGGTCACCAAGCCCAAGCGCCGTACCACGCGCACGACGCGCGTCAAGCGCACCGTTGCAGCTGACTCCTCGGAGCCGATTTCCGATGAGGTCGCGCAGGCGCGTGCGTTGGCGCAGATTAGCGAGGCTCAGGTGGTGCGCGCCCGCCGTCGTGCTGCCGAGCGCGAGGCCGCGGCTCTGACCGAGCTTGCAGCTCCGTCTGTGCCCGAGACACCTGCCGCCGACCAGCCGACCGAGAAGCCGGCACCGCGCACACGCCGTCGCACGGCTGCTAAGGCCGAGCAGGTTGCCGATCAGGTAACCCTCGAGCTCACCGAGGCTTCGGTTCGTTCCGCGGCAGGGGAGGGCGCATCGCCTGCTGAGTCCGCTGCGCCTGTCGAGGCCAGCGAAGTTCCCGTTGTCGATCCGGCTTTGCGCCCGCACCGTCGCGGTCGCAAGCCCAAGGCCTTCGTCGAGGCAGAGAAGGCCGCAGCCGCAGCTGCAGCCGCTCGGGATGCTGCGGCGACCGCCGAGTCTGCAACCGCTGCCGATGCACCCGTCCAGGATGCTACGACTTCCGAGGCCGCTCCCGCCGATGTCGAGCCCGCCGACGTCCGTCCTGGTCGCAGCCATCGTACTGCTGCTAAGCGCACGTCCAAGGCCAAGACTGCCAAGAAGGGTGCGTCCGAGGATTCCGCCGAGACGACCGCCGATGCATCGACTGATGCCGCCGAGCCCCAAGACGTCGAACAGTCTGCGTCCGAGAAGCCCAAGCGCGGTCGTAAGAAGTCCGCTAAGGCCAAGGCGTCCGAGCAGCAGGCCGAGGCCGAGCTGCAGGGCGATTCCAAGGCCGAGGCCAGCGATGATACTGCGGCTAACGCCGATGCCGCCGCAACCGATGGCGCCGCGCCCGCCGAGGCCGAAGACGGCGCTCGCCCCAACCGTCGCCAGCACAAGCGCAACGACGAGCGCAACGAGCGCAAGGACGAGCGCAACAACGACCGCCGCAACCGCCAGCGCGATCGCAAGCAGCGCAACAAGGAGCGTAATGCCGCTCCCACCGAGCCCACGCTTTCGCGCGAGGAGCTCGCGGCCATGAAGGTCGCCGAGCTGCGCGAGAAGGCCAAGGAGTTCGAGATTGAGACGACCGGCAAGAAGAAAGCCGAGCTCGTCGAGGAGATCTACGTCACCGCCGCGAAGGCCGAGGGCTTCCGCGACATCAAGGGCATCCTGCAGATTCGTCCGGACAGCTCCGGTATCATCCATGCCCATGGCTACATGAAGTCCAACGACGACGCCTTCGTGCCCGCCTACCTCATCCGCTCCGCGCGTCTGCGCACGGGCGACGTCATCGAGGGCTCGCTTCGTCCTTCGCGCGGCGGCGACAAGCGCGCCGGCCTCGCCAAAATCACGACCGTCAACGGTCTAGACCCCGAGCAGATTCGCAACCGCCCCAAGTTCGGTGACCTCACCCCGGTCTATCCCAACGAGCCGCTGCGCATGGAGCATGGCAAGGACTCCATTACCGGTCGCGCCATCGACATCGTGTCGCCGATCGGCAAGGGTCAGCGTGGCTTGATCGTGTCCCCGCCCAAGGCCGGCAAGACCACAATCCTCAAGAAGATCTGCCAGTCTATCTCGATTAACAACCCCGAGGTGCACCTCATCTGCCTGCTCGTCGACGAGCGCCCCGAAGAGGTTACCGATATGCAGCGTTCCATCAAGGGCGAGGTTGTGGCGTCGACCTTCGATATGCCCGCCGACAACCACACTCGTGTGGCAGAGCTCGTCATCGAGCGCGCCAAGCGCATCGTGGAGCTGGGCGGCGATGTCGTGGTGGTGCTCGACTCCATCACGCGTCTTGCCCGCGCCTACAACTTGGCGGCGCCCGCCTCAGGCCGCATCCTTTCGGGCGGCGTCGATTCGGCGGCACTGTATCCGCCCAAGCGCTTCCTGGGCGCAGCCCGCAATATCGAGAACGGTGGCTCGCTCACCATCCTGGCCTCTGCCCTCATCGACACCGGCTCCAAGATGGACGAGGTCATCTTTGAGGAGTTCAAGGGCACCGGCAACATGGAGCTCAAGCTCGACCGCGACCTGGCCGACCGCCGCATCTTCCCGGCTATCGACCCCGTTGCCTCCGGTACGCGTAACGAGGACCTGTTGGTTGACGAGCAGATGCGTCCGTTTGTCTTTGGCCTGCGTCGCATTCTTGCCGGCATGAACAACACCGAGCGCGCAGCTGCGTCGTTTATCAAGGGTCTTAAGGGCACCAACACCAACCAGGAGTTCCTGGTGCGTTCGGCCAAAAAGCACAGCGACTACGAGCAGACGTTCTAGGTTGTCATCCACACGCAGCGATAGTCATCAATGCAATAAAGGGTCGGGGCTTTGAGCCTCGGCCCTTTTCTATATCGCCGCTCCGCGCTTTTTTGACCATAAGACTGGCAAGCAGCAGGTTTCCCGTTTCAATCCGACATCGTCGCTTGCAATCGACAGGGCGGTTTCGCATAATAGCTTTAAAGCTTCGCGACGGAAAACGCAGATGAAACGAACCATATACCGTTGCTTTGGGGCATAGCCCCGCTTCATCTTCTCTCGCGCAGCCAACTGAATGATGCGATTTGGGTGCTGGAAGATGGGGAGAGCTCATGGCTTCTTCTGATGCAACACAACGAGCAGTCCTTGCCGGACTTTCGTGCGGGATCGGCCTTGCCGCTCCCGTGGTTATGTATGCCGCGACGCTGCCGTTTTCGTCTGTGAACGAGACGGTCGTGGCGGGTGCGGTTCCCTTCGCCGTGGGCGCGGTGGCGGGCGTGGGTATCTATGCCGCCTCGCTGGGTATCTCCGAGTATCGTGCGCAGCGTGAAGAGCGTCTGTTCCAGCCCGATGTCATGGGCGGTGCCGCCAATCTCAATCAGCATCAAAGCGAGTTCAAGACCGCCTCGATTCCAGCTCAGCAGCAGGATGCGACTCCTTACGCTGCGGCTTCTGCTTCTCAGGCTCAGGCGGAGCAGTCTACCTCGGCATTCCTTTCCGGCCTGACTGGTGCGTTCCAGCGCCGTCATGCCGATGATGGTGTCCCTACCATCGCTCGAGCCGCAGACGCTATGGACGAGGACGAGGCTTGGTCCATGATCGACAGTATGCTCGACGACGATTCGCCGGTGAGCTGCGACCCTGCACACTCGCGCGACGTCTATCAAGTCGCCATCGACGAGCTCACCAACGGCGGGCAGACCGGCTCCTTCAATCGCGACGACATCGCCGCCGCGGCACGCGCCGTGTCTGGCTCCCAGGCCGCCCCTGCGGGCAGCACGGCGGCTTTCGTGGCACTCGTCGCCAACGCGGCAGCCAATAACGCCTACAGCGCTACCTCGGCGGACGCGAACGCTTCTGCCGACAATTCGTACGTTGATGAAGCCATGACTGCGGACGAGGAGGCCGTTGCCGCCCGCCGTGCCGCCGAAAGCTCGCTGTGGGGCGCTCCTGCCCAGCAGCAGGCGGCTGAGGCTGCGCCGTACAATGCAAACCTCGCCAGCATGCCTATCATCTCCGGTGCCGCGGACATCGATCTCGATGACCTCGATGAGCCTGCAGCCATCACCGCATCGATTGATGCCCAAGATCGCATCGACACCGGCGACCTTCCGGATGCCTCACTCGAGGTTGATGTCCCCATGGCTGATTACTCGGGCCACGAGGACATGTGGGCCGCCGCCACCGCGATTCTGGATGAGATTGACGAGCCTGCTCCTGTTGCAGCCCCCGCTCCCGTCGCTGCCCCTCAGCCTGCTGCCCCCGCCTATGTCGGCCGTCACAGCGCTGTGTTCCCCGAGGATACTGCCCGTATCTCGCGCGAGAGCATCGAGCGGGCCGAGGCTATTGCCGCCGGCATTATGGAAAACCGTCGTCACGAGCGCGTCAATCAGATCCTCGAGGAGGAGATCGAGCGCCTGCAGTCCTCTACCGCCAAGCGTACGGGCCGTGCCTACCTGAGCGTTATCGAGGGCGGTACCGCCAGCTTCGCGCCGCTCCGCGCGGAGGCATAACTTCTGCATGGTTAAGATCAATCGAAAATGGGCGGTCGTGACCTGCCTGATGGCGCTCTTGATCTGGGGCAATTCGCTGGTTCCCGGCTCGGGGTCGGGCTCGCTGAGCCTAACGGTCATGGAAGCTATCCGCGGTTTCCTGCACGGCGTGGGACTTCCATATGAATGGGTGACCAACTTTGTTGTTCGCAAGTGCGCGCATTTTACCGAGTATATGGTGCTCGGCATCTTGGCAACGCACGCCTTTGATTTTGAGGGCCGGCGCACCTTTGACGTGCTGCTGCCCACGGCGGTGTTCCTGCTGCTGATTCCTTCGATCGACGAGACGATTCAGCTCTTTGTGCCGGGACGCGCCGGCATGATCACCGATGTGATGATCGACTGCTGTGGAGCGGCAACGGGCGTTGTGCTCCGATATCTACTACGATCGCTCATATGTGCCAAAAAGGCCGCCTAGGACGTATGCTTGGTGCTAGGCGGCCTTTTTTATTAGAGGGCTTATATAGGGCGTGGTGGCGTCGTTCCGTAGGTTGGATTTGCCGGGCGCGCCACGCCCTGTGGGTGCGTCTGTTACTGAAGCGCCTGCGCGCCCAGGGCCAGGCAGCCCATGATGCCCTGCTTGCCCTCAAGGCTGTTGTTGACAATATAGGTATCGATGTCGTTGACCTCGGGCGTGACGATATAACCGTTGAGCATCTCGGCGCACTTCTTGCGCGCGAGCGGCACGATGGGGGTGTGGTCGGCCACGCCGCCACCGATGATGATCTTTTGCGGCGCGTAGCACAGCGTGTAGGTCATGAGCGCCTGTGCCAGATAGCCTGCGAGCAGGTCCATGGCCTCCGGGTCATCGGCCATGTCTCCGGCGCTCTTGCCATCCCAGCGCTTTTTAACGCCGGGGCCGGCGATGAGACCCTCGAGGCAATTGTCGTGGAAGGGGCAGGCGCTGTGCTCGCCAATGGTGTCGCGCGGGTCGCGCGTGACCAGGATGTGGCCGGCCTCGGGATGCATCATGCCGTGTACGAGCTTACCGCCCGAGAGCACGCCGGCGCCCACGCCGGTGCCGATGGTCAGATACACAACGTCAGTGAGGCCCTGGGCGCAACCAAAGGTGACCTCGCCCAGGCAGGCGACGTTGACGTCGGTGTCGTAGCCGCAGGGGATATTGAGCTCGTTTTGGATAGTGCCCAGCAGGTCAAAGTAGCGCCATGCCGTTTTGGGCGTCTCCAGGATCTTGCCGTATTGGGGCGAGGCAGGGTTGACTGCGGTGGGGCCAAAGGCGCCGATGCCCAGCGCGGCGATGCCCTTGTCGGCAAACCATGCATTGACGGCCTCAACGGTCTCCTGCGGGGTCGTGGTCGCGATCTGCTCACGCTCCAGGACCGTACCGTCTGCATAGCCCGTGGCGCAGACCATCTTGGTGCCGCCGGCCTCGAGCGCTCCGATAAGCTGCTGTTCTGCCATAGTATTCCTCTCTCTGGGACGAGTTGCTCCGTGACTAAAGTATAGGGCTCTAAACCATTTAAGAAAGCGCTATAAAAAGAAGCCTCGCAACGTGGCGGGCGGTGCGGGGCTTCTTTGGTTGCTTTAGTTGCCGGGCCGTCCTTACCCGCGCGGCTTGATTTTATCACGTAGCGACTTGAGGTTCTCCAGTGCCGCGTTAAGCGTCTCGTCCCGCTTGGCAAAGTGGAAACGAATCAGATGGTTGACGGGCTCGCGGAAGAAGCTCGAGCCGGGCACGGCGCCCACGCCCACCTTGGATGCGAGGTCCTCGCAGAATTCGAGGTCGCTGTCATTGCCAAACTCAGAGATGTCCATCATGACGTAGTAGGCGCCCTGCGGCACGTTATGCTCAAGACCGATGCTATCGAGCCCCTGGCAGAACAGGTCGCGTTTGGCGGTGTAGAGGTCGAGGACCTCATCGTAATAGCTGTCGTCGAAGTTGAGGGCGGTGACAACGGCTTCCTGCAGGGGAGCGGCGGCACCCACGGTGAGAAAGTCGTGGACCTTCTTGATGCGCTCGGTGATCTGGGCCGGGGCGATGGTGTAGCCCAGACGCCAGCCGGTGATGGAGTACGTCTTAGACAGCGAGCTGCAGCTGATGGTTCGCTCGAACATGCCGGGCAGCGTGGCCATGTAGACGTGCTCATGGGGCGCGTAGACGATGTGCTCGTAGACTTCGTCGGTGATGCAGTACGCGTCGTACTTTTTGCACAGGTCGGCGATAAAGGTGAGCTCTTCGCGCGTAAAGACCTTGCCGCAGGGGTTGGAAGGGTTGCACAGGACGATGGCCTTGGGGTCGTTGTCGCGGAAGGCAGCCTCGAGCGCCTCGCGGTCAAATCGAATGTGGGCGGGTTGAGCGGTACATAGATGGGCTCGGCACCCGAGAGAATGGTGTCAGCGCCGTAGTTCTCGTAGAACGGCGAGAAGATGACGACCTTGTCTCCGGGGTTCGTAACCGTCATCATGGCGGCCATCATGGCCTCGGTGGAGCCGCAGGTGACCACGATATTCTGGTTGGGGTCGATCGGCATGCCCATAAAGTGCTCCTGTTTGGCGGCGAGCGCCTCGCGCATGGCCTGGGAGCCCCAGGTAATGGAGTACTGGTGGTAGAGCGGCTTGGGGTCGGCGGCGATGGTGCTCAGGCTGTTGAGCAGCTGCGCCGGAGGATTGAAGTCGGGGAAGCCCTGCGAGAGATTGACGGCATCGTACTTATTGGAGATGCGTGTCATGCGGCGGATGACCGAATCGGTAAATGTTGCCGTGCGGTTGGAGAGTTCTTTCATGCCGGTCCTTTCGAGGATTTGCAGTGGGGCAAGTTTACTCCTATGGAACCGGTGGGAATTGCTCGAAACGCGCTCGAAAAACTCTTTTCAAAATTCTTGAAAATTGGGGCTTGCATCGCGTGGCGTTCCTTGCAATAATAGTCGAGCGCGAAGCGCACAGGACACGGTGGGTGTAGCTCAGTTGGCTAGAGCGACGGGTTGTGGTCCCGTAGGTCGAGGGTTCGAGTCCCTTTACCCACCCCAGTTCTTGCTTCGTGTTGATATCGGGTCGTTAGCTCAGTTGGTAGAGCAGGGGACTCTTAATCCCAAGGTCCAGGGTTCGAACCCCTGACGGCCCACCACACGATATCTCCTCTAAAGTCCGCCATAACGGACTTTAGCTTTGGGTCGTTAGCTCAGTTGGTAGAGCAGGGGACTCTTAATCCCAAGGTCCAGGGTTCGACCCCCTGACGGCCCACCCAAAGATCGTTAAAGCGACTGGCTTAGGCTGGTCGCTTTTTTGTTGACCTCGCACGGGGTCGAACCCGTCGGGGCGCGGAGCTGAGGAAATGCGTAAGCATTTGCCAGCGCAGCGCGCAAGGCGCGAAGCGCCGCAGTGACCGCCTGCGCAGCAGGCTGACCCCCTGACGGCCCACCCAAAGATTGTTAAAGCGACTGGCTCAGGCTGGTCGTTTTTTGTTGACCTCGCATGGGGTCGAACCCGAAAGGGCACAGCCGCTTTCACAGATCGAGCCTACCCTGGGGATCGGTAAAACCGTCAGTACCCTCCTTGAGTTTCTTCTCGTCTGTCTTCACGCGACGCTCGAGCTTTTTTGTATCCTCGGCAGGCGGTAGGTTCTCGGGGACAATTCCGCGGTCGATGAGGCTGCCACGCACGCTTGTGTTGTTCTCGACGTGCTCTTGCTTGATCTGGTCCAGGCCGTACAGGTCGTGTTCCTCGGCGTTGAAGGCCGTCATCGAGTTCGTAAGGTCCTTTGCTTTGATGAGGACATCGGCTAACCTGTCCGCCAATGCCGCTCTCTTGGGTACGCCGAGCTGCTGCTTCATTTCCGCCGTGCTTCTGCCGCCGAATAACGCCTCATCGCCCTTCGACTTGATGATCGCGAATCCTTTGGAGTCCACGCCGCGTTTGAACGCAATACCCGAGAGCTGTTTCTCTGAATCGGATAGCGAGTGACGCGCCTGCAAGCGCTGAATCTCTGCGAAGCGCTGCTCTATGAGCTCTTGGCGGCGCGTCTGCACGGCAAAGTATGCCTGGGCGAGCGCGATCTCTGGCTTGTTTGAATCTCCGTTCTGTGCGATTAAATAGCATGCATAGCGCGTAAGTTTGTAGTCTTTAACCGCGCGAGCGGCGACACCGGCAGTTACCATTTTCGTGGTGTCACGAAAATGGGAATCAACTGGAGTTTTGTTTGTTTCGCATGAGACTTTTGCCCTCTTAACAACTTCGGCGAAGTTCTCCCATCGAGTGTACCCCATGGGTTCCATTAAATCGCGTGCGAGCCAATACTCAACGCCGTCTTCCACATTGGCGTAGCTATCAAGTTCGATACGCCACTTCTCGATATCTCTACTGTCCATATCTCCTCCTCGCTGGTCTATTTTCTATGCGGGCTTTTTCCGCTCTGTATTCAGAATAAGGATACGCTGTCGTGCGGACACGAATGGGCCCCGTGCTGCTTCGAGCTCACGGGGCCCATGGATATCGATTGGTTGTGTTCTGCTTTAGATAGGTGTCCGGTTTAATCCGCTCGATAGTGCGACCCGAGACTTTCGGTTCGCTTGCGCATGGCTTTGACCATTTCCTGTGCCAGCTGAATCTGCGATTGCAGGCGGGCGAGGGCTGCGACTTCGCTGTCCTGGGCTTTCTGTGTGCTCAAGGTCGTTGCCTCCGTCTTCAAGCCCTCAAGCTCGTGTAGTGCCTCGGATAGGCCTGTTTCGGTCCTGTTGATCATGCAAAAGGTGCTCATCGTGTGCCTAAGGCTGTGTGTCAGGCGTTCGGCATCTGTTGTGGCAATGCCGTACTGGGGGAGGGTGATATCCGCCTTCAGGGCTGTCTCAGGCTCTTTCTGCGCTGCAAGGGCTGCCGATGCGCCTGCGATACGTCCGAATACGATGCCGTTGGCACTTGATAAGCCACCAATGCGGTCGGCGCCGTGCATGCCGCCTGTCGCCTCGCCGCAAGCGTAGAGGCCCTCAACGCCCGTGTACGCGGTCTTATCGATCTTGATGCCGCCGTTAGCGGCATGGGCATACATCGCAACGCGCATCTCGTCAGTCGGGGCGATGCCGTGCTCGTCTTGCAGCCAGGTGGCAAAGGTCTGCACAAACTCTGGGACATCCTCGCAGGGGAAGTCGTAATGGAGTGCCAGGCCTTCGGCACCTGCCTGATCGATGACGAGATCGATAGCACGGGAGGCCAAGCGTGACGTGAAGGGACCATATCCAGAGCGCTGCTCGAGCAGGTCGTCCAGCTTGTCGTCGGCAATATCTACCGGCTGGTCTACATGTACGTAGCGCCAGGTTTTCTCGTTGAAGACCAAGTTACGCCTGGGCTCGATGAAGCCGGGCATCATCTGCATGAACTCTATATTAGTAAGCGATGCGCCGTGCGCCAGTGCGATGGCCTGCGAGGAGCTGAGTACATCAGCCGACGTAAGGCTGCGCTCGAACAGGCCGCCTGTGCCACCGGCTGCGATGATCGTGGCCTTGGCAGCAAAGGGCACGATTCGATTTTCGGTAAGGTCGTAGAGTGCGGTTCCGGTTATTCTGCCGTTCGTGTCCTCAACAAGGTCGATAAGCTCATGGCGGGGGAGCAGGCGAATGCCGAGCGACTCGATCCAGGTCGTCAGAGCGTCCTCAAGGGGCTTGCGGGTGAGGCCGCGCCACATGCGCGTCTTGTGGTCAAAGCAGGGGATAAACTGATTTTGCTGAGCGCTCTCAGCGCTTTGCGGACGCTGGAGCTCAACGCCCAGGTCTTGCTCGAGCCAGTCAATCGCTTGGGGAATGCCGTGGACGAACGCTTGGACGAGTTCGGGGTCGGCAACGCCGCCGCTGACGGCCAAGATGGTGTCGATGAGGTCCTGCTCGTCGTCTTCGTCGACGGGACCGATGAGGCCGAGGCCCCAGGTACCCGGGAAGAAGCTCGATCCACTCATGGTCTTGCCGGCGCTTGCCACGGTGACGGCTGTACCCGTGTGTGCCGCTTCGATGGCGGCACAAAGGCCCGCAATGCCAGATCCAATTACCAGTGCATCAGTCGATTCCATCGTATTCCTTTCTCGTCCGGCGCATTGTCGCACGGGTGATCGGCAATGGGGCCGCAAAGACTCGGCAAATCGGTAAAGGGTAAATATGGCAGGTGGGCGTCAGATGGACTCGGCCACTTCGGTCGGCCTATTTGATAAGTTGCGGTGGAATACGGACTGTTTTGGCCTGTATGGATGCAATTCAGTCCGTATTTCACCGCAACTGATACATCGGACCTTCTAATAAGAGTAACCAATTTGAGACGGGGCAAACAAAAAGAGCCGCTACCTCGAAAGGTAGCGGCTCCAAAGCTCAACTATATGAGCATCGCGCGGGCGCGATTAGGCCTTGAGGGCCTCCTCGACGGCGACAGCGCAGGCGACGGTGGCACCGACCATGGGGTTGTTGCCCATGCCGATGAGACCCATCATGTCGACGTGCGCAGGCACGGAGGAAGAACCGGCGAACTGGGCGTCGGAGTGCATGCGGCCCATGGTGTCGGTCATGCCGTAAGAGGCAGGGCCGGCGCCCATGTTGTCCGGGTGCAGGGTACGGCCAGTGCCGCCACCAGAAGCGACGGAGAAGTACTTCTTGCCAGCCTCGAGGCGCTCCTTCTTGTAGGTGCCAGCGACGGGGTGCTGGAAGCGCGTGGGGTTGGTGGAGTTACCGGTGATCGAGATGTCGACGTTCTCGTGCCACATGATGGCAACGCCCTCGCGGACGTCGTCGGCGCCGTAGCAGTTAACGGCGGCGCGGGGACCATCGGAGTAGGGGATGGTCTCGACGACCTTGAGCTCGCCCGTGAAGTAGTCGAACTGGGTCTTCACGTAGGTGAAGCCGTTGATGCGGGCGATGATCTGAGCAGCGTCCTTGCCCAGACCGTTGAGGATGACGCGCAGCGGCTTCTTGCGAGCCTTGTTGGCGTTCAGAGCCAGGCCGATAGCACCCTCAGCGGCAGCGAAGGACTCGTGACCGGCCAGGAAGGCGAAGCACTCGGTGTCGTCGGAGAGCAGCATAGCGCCCAGGTTGCCGTGGCCCAGACCGACCTTGCGGTCCTCGGCGACGGAGCCGGGAACGGTGAAGGCCTGGATGCCCTCGCCGATGATGGCGGCAGCCTCAGAAGCGGACTTGGCGCCACGCTTGACAGCGAGAGCGCAACCGAGGGTGTAGGCCCACTCGGCATTCTGGAAGGCGATGGACTGGGTGTTGTTGACGATCTCACGCGGGTTGAAGCCCTTGTCGGTGCAGATCTGCAGAGCTTCCTCGAGGGAGGCGATGCCGTTGTCGGCGAGGCACTTGTTGATCTTGTCAGCGCGGCGCTCGTAACCTTCGAACGTAACAGTCATAGTTATTTCCCTCCCTTTCTACTCGTGAACCGGGAACACGCTGGCGACGGAGTGAGTCTCCTCGTCGGTGCGCGGGTCGATGTACTTGGCAGCGTTCTCCCACTGACCATAGTGGCCCATAGCGCCAGCGATGGCCTCCTCGGGGGTCTTGCCGGCCTTAACGGCGTCGGTGAACTTGCCGAGGTTCAGGAACTCGAATGCGATGATCTCGTTCTTGTCGTTGAGAGCCATGCGGGTGACGTAGCCCTGAGCGAGCTCGAGGTAACGAGCGCCCTTGGCCTTGGTGCCGAACATGGTGCCGACCTGAGAGCGAAGGCCCTTGCCGAGGTCGTCGAGGGAGGCGCCCACGGGCAGGCCGCCCTCGGAGAACGCGGTCTGGCTGCGGCCGTAAACGATCTGCAGGAAGATCTCGCGCATAGCAACGTTGATGGCGTCGCAGACGAGGTCGGTGTTGAGGGCCTCGAGGATGGTCTTACCGGGAAGAATCTCGGAAGCCATGGCGGCAGAGTGGGTCATGCCCGAGCAGCCGATGGTCTCAACGAGGGCCTCCTCGATGATGCCGTCCTTGACGTTCAGCGTGAGCTTGCAGGCGCCCTGCTGAGGTGCGCACCAACCCACACCGTGCGTAAGACCGGAGATGTCGGAAATCTCCTTAGCCTGGACCCACTTGCCCTCCTCGGGGATGGGTGCGGGGCCGTGGTATGCACCCTTGGCAACGGGGCACATGTTCTCCACTTCCTGTGAGTACTGCATGCCTCTCCTCTCTATCGTGTTGGCGTCCCGTCTGGGGGTCGTGGCTGGCGATTGCCGGGCGACCCTTCGAAAGGGACATGACATGCAGCCCCTATAATACCGCGAAATGCACGGAATATTCGGCGAACGGCTCAGTTTTCGTAGCGAGAAGTCCTGAAGTTTTAATTGAAACGGTTTAACTCTATGTTCTGTGGTCATGAACTTCCGTAGAGGGGGTCCGTCTTGGGCAAGCTTTTGGTCCGCTCTTGCAAGCGTTGCAGTGGTTGACCTGTTGCAACGGTGCCGTTCGCCGCCTGTTTGCTGCCTTTGGCCGCGCGAGTGTATTGTTTTGCGTGAATGTTTTGATGGCACGCTTCAATCGTGCTGTATTGGATGGTAAGCAGATCCCGGCGAAGGGAGCGCCATGCAGCGCGTTTGGAGAACGGTTACCGGCTTTTACCATGTCTGTGCCCGCGGTACGGGCAAGCAGCTCATCTTTGAGGGCGATGAAGACCGATGGGAGTTTTTGGAGCTGATGCGCGAGTGCTGCCGCGAGGAGGGCGTGACGGTTATCGCCTGGTGTCTTATGGGCACTCACGTGCATTTGGTGCTTGCAGATTACGAGGACAGGATGAGCGCGGCGATGCACCGGTTGCTTTTGACGTACGCGCGGCGGTTCAATAAACGCACGGGGCGCACAGGCCATCTGTTCCAGAACCGTTTTGACCGGCGTTCGCTCGATACCGACTGGCAGGTGATGGAGGCTATTCGTTCCGTACACGCCGATCCGCAGGAGGCTGGCATCAGCTTAATCGAGCGTTATCCCTGGAGCAGCTTTGCCGAGCATTTGCGCGCTTACGACGGTGACGCGACTGATGTCGCGAGGGGATTTTCTGATCCTTCTTGCGTGCTTGAGCTTTTTGGTTCTGCCGAGGGCTTTATTACCCATTCGCTTTCGACGCCCGACGGCGGCGAGCCAGCGCTGGGCGATATGAAAGAGACGGAGTGGGAACGCCACGCCTTTGCCGACAAGATGGCGAAGAGCCTCGGGGTTCCGCTCCACGGGGTTAAAGCCGCGCCGTCGGCGCAGCGCAATATCGTCATTCTTGGATTGCACGATGCCGGTTTTACGGTGCGTCAGATTGAGCGATATACGGGGATTGGCAAAAGTACCGTTTCTCGTATCGTGCGTGCCTGTGCACGAACGGCGGTGCAGACTGGCCGAAACGTGGCGTAGGACTGCCTGTGCACCGCAGCTGGGGTCGCCCATATGCCACAACCATTGTTCTAAAAGCTTGGTACGGTAACTGCACTTCTTAATATGCATAGAAAAATCGCCATCTTGCATAAAATAACGGCTCGGTCCGGGTTTGCCCGTGCCTACCCCCGTCTGCGCCGTGCAAAAAACGGAGTTTTCAGCATCGTGTTGCTGTCGGCACCGCCGCAATCTTGCAACATACGGGTCCCGAAGCTATTGATTCCCGCCGTTGCGCCCCCGAAGCGCGTGCCTGCGTCCCGTCAGACCGCGATGCTTGTTCTAAAGCACAATATATATGCGCCTAAAGACGTTGATTAACGCTTTCGATGCGTATACACACAGCTTGGCGTGCTGAATACTCGCAAAAATGCACGCCGCTCCCTATGGGACCCGTCTGCGGCAGGCGCGAAGCGAGTCGGAGCTTCGCAGAACGGGGCTTGGCGCATTGCTTGGCGGGCCCGGGGCCCTGCCGCAGGCCTTTGGTGCTGTGGAAAACGCCCGTGCTCGCGTCTGGCTGTGTGGCAAATGTCAGACGGGGCGCCGGACGCGCGGACTTTGTGCGTTCGCGCTCATTAGGTAAAAACAGAGCCGCCCGTATCGGGCGGCTCGGCAATCAAAAACCTTGGATTCGGGGCATAAACTACTGGTTAGCTTGCCCCTCGAGCATGCCGTCGAGGGTGCGCCAGGCGAGCTCGGCGCATTTGACGCGGGCGGGCATGTGCGAGATGTCCTGGAGCTGGGCGGCTTCGTCCAGGTCTTCCAGGTCTTCCTCGGAGAGCTGCTCGCCGCGGATCATGGCGAGGAAGAGCTCTGCCAGGCGGTGAGCTTCCTCGACGGTCTCGCCGGTGATGAGGTCGGCCATGATGTCGGCGCTGGCCTGGCTGATGGCGCAGCCGTGGCCGGTAAAGGAGGCCTCCTCGATCACGTTGTTCTCGACACGCAGCTGCAGAGTGAGCTCGTCTCCGCAGCTGGGGTTGATGCCGTCGTGCTCGTGCGTGGGAGCATCCATCTCGTACTTGTAGTCGGGGTGCGAGTTGTGCTCCATAAATGTGGTGGAGGTGTACAGATTACCCATTGAACGTGCTCCAAACGTGATGCAGGCCGGCGATGAACTTGTCAATGTCGGCCTTGTCGTTGTAGAAGGCCACGCTGGCGCGGCAGCAGGCAAGGTTCTCGACGCCCAGCCAGGTAAGCAGCGGCTGCGCGCAGTGGTGACCGGCGCGGATGCAGACGCCGTCCATGTCCATGATGCTCGCGACGTCGTGCGGGTGGATGCCCTTGACGTTAAAGCTCACAACGCCGTGGTGGTTGTCCCAATAGATGGAGCCGATGATCTGGACAAAGTCGAGCTGCATGAGTTCGCCCATCAGGTAGTGGACGAGTGCCTGCTCGCGGGCCTGGATGTTCTCGTAACCCACGGTGTTGACCAGGTAGTCGAGTGCCGCACCCGTGGCGAAGATGCCGGCGGCGTCCTGCGTGCCGGCCTCGAACTTCTCGGGGACGGGCGCCCAGACGGCGTCCTGCTCGGTGACAGAGTCGATCATTTCGCCGCCGGTGAGCATGGGCGGCATGGCGTTGAGCAGGTCCATCTTGCCCCACAGCACGCCGATGCCCATAGGGCCCATGGCCTTGTGTGCGCTAAAGGCAAAGAAGTCGGCTCCCAGGTCGGCCACATCGACCGGCATGTGCGGCAGCGACTGCGCACCGTCGACGACCAGGTAGCCGCCGTACTTGTGCACGAGTTTGCCGAGGTTCTTGACCGGGTTCTCGACGCCCAGCACGTTGGAGACCTGGCCCACGGCCAGGATCTTGGTCTTGGGACCAACCTTGGCAAGAACTTCCTCGGTGGTGAGCTGGCCGGTCTTGGTGGGGTAGAGGTAGACGAGCTTGGCGCCGGTCTCGCGGCAGACCTGCTGCCACGGAATCAGGTTGGAGTGGTGCTCCATGATGGTAATGACGACCTCGTCACCGGGCTCGAGCACCGTTGGCGCAAAGCTCTTGGCGACCAGGTTGAGCGACTCGCTCGTGTTGCGGGTGAAGACGACCTCGTTGGCCCGGGGGGCGCCGATGAGGTTGGCAATCTGCTGGCGCACCTTCGCGATGGCCTCGGTGGCCTCGACGGACAGCGAGTACAGGCCGCGCAGGGGGTTGGCGTTCATGCGCTGGTAGAAGTCGCGCTCGGCGTCGAGCACGCAGGCAGGGCGCTGCGCGGTGGCGGCGCTATCGAGGAAGGCGATCTCGGGGTGCTGCTGGAACAGCGGGAACTGCGCCTTGTAGGGATTGGTCTCGATGTCTACGGTGGGCCAGCCGCGTGAGGCCTCGTCGCTGGCGTCGAGCTCCATAGGCTCCGGTGCGGTACAGGTGTCGCATTTAACGTGCTCGGTGTCGATCATGCGAGCTCCTCCTCGAAATTGTCGATCAGGTTGTTGCCCAAGCGGACGACGGCGGCGCGGGTGCGCTCGTCGGTCGCGGAAAGCGCAGCGTCCTCCAGCTTGGCACGGATGAACAGGTCCTCGGCGGCGTTTTGGTCAAGGCCGCGGCAGGCGAGATAGAACAGCTGCTCGTCGCGGACGTGGCCGATGGTGGCGCCGTGGTTGCCGGCGACGTCGTCCTCGTCGCAGAGGATGACGGGGACGGTCTTGTTGTCGACGCCCTTGTTGGCCAAGAGCACCGTCTCGCGTTCGGTGCCGACGGCACCCTTGCAGCCGTGCACGAGGTCGATGGTGCCACGGTAGACCTTCTTGGACGTGCCGGTCAGCACGCCGTTGGCGTCGATCTCGCACTCGGTCTTGCGACCGCGGTGGCGCAGCTCGTAGTTAAAGTCGCGCACCTGCTCTCGGGCGCCCAGGTAGTCAGTATCGATGGTGACCTTGGCGGTATCGCCCAGCAGGTCGCCGGCAAGGCCGGTGGCGCTGGCGCCAGCGCCCAGGACGGTGTGCTGCACGTTGACGCGCGCGCCCTCGTCCAGGAACAGGCCGGTGTCGTCGAGTGCGATCCAGCTATCGTCGAGCGTCTGCGTGCAGGCCACGTTGACGGTGGCGTACTCGTGGGCGCACACGCGCAGCACGGATCCCACGACGCCCTCGCCGGCAACGGGGGAGTCCAGGGCAATAAGCAGATCGAGCGTCGACTGGGGACGGGCGACGACGTCGATGGCGGCGATGGCCGCGGCTGCATCGACACCGCTCACGCGCACGGTAACCGTGGCGTGCTTGTATGCGGGCACATCGATGACGATGCGCTTGGTAGCGTGCTCGGCCAAGTAGGCGTAGGCAGCCTCACCCATGCCGGTTTCGAAGGCCTCAGCAGGGGAGAGCTCTTCCTCGAGCTTAATGGCGCCGGCCTGGTAGACGGAGGTTGCGGGCACGTCGAGCTCGGTCTCGGGCGTGATGCGGGCGCGGCCGGCGGCATCACCGGGGGCGGAGGCACGGCGCTCGGGGAAGCGCTCGGCCATGGCGTCCATGGCGGCGTCGAACGCGTCTGCCACGCCGGTAAACTGCTCGTCCAAGCCCTCGACCTCAATGGTCTCGGTGGGAGCGGCGGCAAGCTCGTCAGAGAGCTCGAGCTTGGTCTGATTCATCTTCAGCCAGCCCCAAGTGGCAGCCGGCATCGCGTTGACCTGCTCGAGCGTGGTAGCAGCGGTGTTGGTTTCCTGTTTCATTATCCGATCGCTCCTTCCATCTCGAGCTTAATCAGGTTGTTCATCTCGACGGCGTACTCCAGCGGCAGCTCCTTGGAGACCGGGTTGGCAAAGCCGTTGACGATCATGGTACGGGCCTCTTCCTCCGAGATACCGCGGCTCATCAGGTAGAACACCTTGTCGTCGCCGATGCGGCCGATGGTGGCCTCGTGGCCGATGTCGACGTTCTTGGCGCGGATGTCCATGGCCGGAATAGTGTCGGAGCGGCTTTGGTCGTCGAGCATCAGCGACTGGCAGCTCACGGTTGCCTTGGAGCCCTCGGCCTTGGGTGTCGCCACAATAGAGCTGCGGAAGGTCTGAATGCCGCCACTCTTGGAGATGCCCTTGGTCTCGACGGTTGCCGAGGTCTCGGGCGCGTTGAGCACGACCTTGCAGCCGGTGTCGAGGTTCTGCCCGGCGCCGGCAAAGGTGATGCCGGTAAAGCTCGAGCGGGCGCGACGGCCGTTGAGCACGCTCATGGGGTAGAGGTAGCCCACGTGGCTGCCGAAGGAGCCGCTGATCCACTCGATGTCGCCATCCTCGTCCACGCGCGCACGCTTGGTGTTGAGGTTGTACATGTTCTTGGACCAGTTCTCGATGGTCGAGTAGCGCAGGTGCGCGCGCTTGCCCACAAAGAGCTCGACGGCGCCGGCGTGGAGGTTGGCCACGTTGTACTTGGGCGCGGAACAGCCCTCGATAAAGTGCAGGTCGGCATCGTCCTCGACGATGATGAGCGTGTGCTCAAACTGACCGGCGCCCTTGGCGTTGAGGCGGAAGTAGCTCTGCAGCGGGAAGTCGAGCTTGGTGCCCTTGGGCACGTAGACAAACGAGCCGCCCGACCACACGGCACCGTGCAAGGCCGCAAACTTGTGGTCGGTGGGCGGGATGAGCGTCATAAACTTCTCGCGGATGAGCGGCTCCCACTGCGGGTCGTGCAGGGCCTCTTCGATGCCGGAGTAGACGATGCCCATCTTGGACGCGGTGTCCTGCATGTTGTGGTAGACGAGCTCGGAGTCGTACTGCGCGCCGACGCCCGCCAGGTAGCTGCGCTCGGCATCGGGGATACCCAGGCGCTCAAAGGTGTTCTTGATGTCGTCAGGCACCGACTCCCAGTCGTGCTTTTGATCGGTGTTGGGCTTGACGTAGGTGACGATGTTGTCCATGTCCAGGCCCTCGATGGAGGGGCCCCACGTCGGGTCGGGAAAACGATTGAAAATCTCGAGGGACTTTAAGCGCAGATCGAGCATCCACTGCGGCTCGTCCTTCTTGGCGCTGATCTCGCGCACGATGTCGGGCGTGATGCCGGCGTCGAGGCGCTCGAATCCCTCCTCGCCATAGGTGAAGTCGTAGAGGCTGCGGTCGATGTCCGCGACCTCGGTGCGGTTCTTGGTCATTGCGTCGCCCCTTTACGCCTGCTGCTCGGCAGCGGCGGCCTCGGCCTGGGCGCGCTGATCGGCGGCCTCGCGCTCGAAGGTCTCAAAGCCGTTCTTGTCGATCCAAGGGATCAGCGAGGCGTCATCCTCGCGCACGATGTGGCCCTTCACCATAACGTGGACGCGGTCGACATCCAGGTGCTCCAGGATGCGCGTGTTGTGCGTGATAATGAGCATGGAGCCGTTGCAGCTCTTGCGGTAGGCGTCCATGCCATGGCTGACGGTGGAGAGGGCGTCGACGTCCAGGCCCGAGTCAGTCTCGTCCAGGATGGCGAGCTTGGGCTGCAGCAGCAGAAGCTGGAGCATCTCGACCTTCTTCTTCTCGCCGCCCGAGAAGCCCACGCCCAGCTCTCGGTTGAGGTAGGCGGTGTCCATGTTGAGCTCGGCCGCGAGCTCCTTGACGCGACGGCGGAACTCCTTGCCCTTCATCTCCAGGCCGGGGCGGCCGGCGATGCTGGCACGCAAAAAGCTCGATAGCGGCACGCCCGGGATCTCGACCGGGGCCTGGAAGCTCAGGAACAGGCCGGCGCGGGAGCGCTTGTCGGTGGTGAGCTCGGTGATGTCCTGGCCGTCAAAGACGATGCGGCCGTCGTTGACGGTATAGACGGGGTCGCCCATGACCAGGTGGCCAAGGGTAGACTTGCCGGCGCCGTTGGGTCCCATCAGCACGTGGGTCTCGCCGGCGGCGACGTTGAGGTTGACGTTGTGGAGGATGGTCTTCTCGTCCACGGAGGCGGTCAGACCTTCGATGGAAAGCAGCGGATTTGCGCTCATGCTGTTCCTCTCTGTATATGGTGTACTCATAGGTGTACTAAACCCTAGGAATCTTCTCGGAATAAAGTTACTATGGGTTCGGCGTTAGTCAAGGGAAAACCCGACTAATCCACTCGACTTTTCTAGATGTGGGACAAATTCATCGGTTATGTATGTCCCCAGCGTTATGGAAGGGTAGGTATGCTCATTTCTTCCAAGGGCCGCTATGCCCTCCGATTGATGATCTATATCGCAGCGCTTGGCGACGCCGAGGGCAAGATTGCCCTGCGCGAGGTCGCCGACCGCGAGCATATCTCGCAAAAGTATTTGGAGCAGCTGGTGCGTCCGCTTATGAAGGCTGGCCTGCTTAAGAGCGTGCGCGGCAAGGGCGGCGGCTACATGATGGCCAAGGACCCGGCTGAGGTGCGCGCCGGCGATATCTTGCGTGCCGTCGAGGGCAGCACGGCTCCGGTGGCGTGCGACGGCATCGACAACAGCTGCACCCGCAGCGATCTTTGCTCGACCGTCAAGTTCTGGCGTGGTCTGGACGACGTGATCGAAAAGTACGTCGACGGCGTGACGTTGGCCGACCTGGCCACCGTTCCCGAGATCAACTTTGACATTAAGCTGTAGGGGTGCAAATGGCATCTCTCGACAAGGTGTACAAGCAAATCGAAGTTTTTGCTCGGGAATGTGACGCCGAGAAGGTCGTGCTGTTTGGGTCTCGCGCTCGAGGTGACAACTTGCCCAAGAGCGATATTGACATCGCCGTAGCAGGTTGCCGGGATTTCGGCCGCTTCTCATATTTGATCGATGAACGTCTTGATACTCTTTTAGATGTAGATGTCGTCAATCTCGACGAGTCCTTATCGCAGCAATTGCTCGATGAAATTGCCAGGGATGGTGTGATTCTGTATGAAAAAATATGAGAACTTTGTCAGCGCCTTGGCGAATCTTGAGGATGCGCCCAATCAGGATCTCAACAATGATTTTGTTCAGAGTGGATTGATTAATAAGTTCAATCTTCAATTTGAACTGAGCTGGAAGCTTCTTAAGCGTCTGCTCGAGTATGAGGGCGCCACGCTTGCCGCGTCGGGGTCTCCTCGCGCCATCTTGAAGGAGTCGTACCGATTCTACGACTTTATTGATGAGGCAGCCTGGCTAGATATGCTCAGAGACCGCAATACGAACGTCCATATCTATGACAACAAGCTCGCTCAAGATTTGATTCAGCGCATCTTGAACGTCTATATCCCCGCATTCTGCCAGCTGAGGGACGGGCTGATGGAGCGTTACGGCGAGCTTCTGTTGGCGCCCGACGACCAGTTTGTTTAATTCCTTAAGATTTCGCGGAGGGTTGTTGCCGTTTACCGAGGGGTTGTTGTGCAACAACGGGCGAGCTGCAATACTTATTGTTATCTTTGCAAACTGAACTTTAACTACACCAATGCAGGGAGGATCTTATGCAGCCCAAGCATTCTGCTATTGTCGCGGGCCTGACGTTGGCGCTTTCGTTTGGCGCCGTTTCCGCGCCGGCACCTGTCGCTGCCGAGGAGCCCACGCCGGGCGTTGCCTCGGATGCCACCGATATCGATAAGGGTCTCTACACCCAGCAGTCCTTCTCGGGCGTGCTGAGGTCGGTCCAGGGCGTTTCGTTTGTCAACGTGACTCCCGAGATGAAGTACTTTACCAAGTACGAGAGCCATGGTAACTACAACCAGGGATTTTCGTATGGTGACGGCTATAACGCACTGGGTTACTATCAGTTTGATCGCCGCTGGTCGCTCATTCCGTTTATGAAGCAGGTTTACAACTACGATTCTGCCAAGTACAGCATGCTCAAGGATGCGATTGATCGCGGCAGCGAGATTTCCAACACGAGCAATGCCATGTATGAGAACGGCCAGCTCACCGAGTTGGGCCGTATTGCGCAGGAGGCCTTTCAGGGTGCTTACAACACCGATCCTGTTGAGTTCTCAGCACTTCAAGATGCTTATGCGTACAACTCGTACTATGCGGTGACCGAGGCGTGGCTCAAGAGCGGCCTGGGTATTGACATTTCGGGCCGCGCCGACTGCGTCAAGGGCATGGTGTGGAGCATTACCAACATGTGCGGCACTGGTGGCTGCAGGGACTTTTTCCGCTGGGCGAATCTTTCCAACGATATGTCCGATCGCGAGTTTGTGACGGCGCTTTCCAACAGCGTGGTCAATAACGTGGCGACCAAGTATTCGAGCCAACCCCAGTATCATGAGGGCTGGAAGAACCGCTACCGCAACGAGCTAAAGGACTGCTTGGTTTATATCGCTGAGGACGAGGCTGCCGCCGCGACGCCCGTGCAGCCCGAGCCCACACCGGCGCCCTCGCCGACACCTGATTCGAATGACGACTCGAGTGACGATGCCAACGATGACAGGATGGATGCGCCCTCGACCGATGCTGACGGCAATGGCTCTGCTGGTGGCACTACCAACGACGGCTCTACCTCGAACGGCTCCGATTCGAACGGCTCTGCTGCGGGCGATTCGCCTTCAAGCTCTGCCGGCAATACGGACAGCGACGCTTCTGGTTCGACCGGCGCTGACACCTCTAACTCATCTACCGGCTCGAGCGATTCGTCCGTTGACACCGGCTCTAACAACGGCTCCGGCTCTGACGCAACCCCTGATTCCGATGCTTCCAAGGACGATTCGAATAAGGCGCCGGACGCTCCCGTTGCTTCGCCGGACAAGAAGCCTTCTTTCTCCGAGCAGCTTGGTTCTACGCTGGGTTCTTCGCTGATGGCTGGCGTTAATAACGGTTCGGCCCAGAACAAGGACAACTCTGATCAGGCTTCCACGGAAAAGACCGAAGCCGTAAAGGGCGACTCCAAGGACAAGGCTTCCGAGAAGACCGAATCCGATAAGGGTTCTAGCTCTGAGGAGAAGGACGACAAGTCCACTCAGAAGAAGGACGAGGGTAAGAAGTCTGAATCTGAGGAGAAGGACGAGAACAAGGACAAGACCGAGGACGGAAAGCAGCAGGGCGAGGACGGCGGTAAGAGCAACACCGACAAACAGGTCCATGAGCAAAATGACTCCAAAACGGTGACCACTACGACCACGACGACCACCACAACCAAGTCATCTGGCGGCAATATGCCCAAGACGGGCGATCTGATTGTGATGGCGAGCCTTGCCAGCGCGAGCTTGGCCACACTGGGCGCTACGTCTATCGTAAGTGGTAAGCATAAGCTCGATCAGCAGAAGAAGGCTTCTGGGGAGGATGGCTCGGAGGAGTAGCCTTTCAGATTGTTTTCAAAGCGTTTGAGACGGGGTCCGGTGCAGCCGCATCGGATCCCGTTTTTGTTGCACAACGATTTGTTATGCCCCCTCGGGGCGTCAGTTGCTACCGTTGCCCGAAACCTTTGCAAGTCGATATTGTTGCGCTCCGCCTGCTCGTTACAATGGGCATCGTGCTGCGTTAGAGGGAGAGTTTACGGTGTCTGAACAGGTGAATTGTGGTTTTATTCATGCGTTTGGTGCGCGGTTGCTCAATCATGCGGATAACGCAGCTCTACCGGTTGATGTACACGACTTTTCCGATGCAATTAATCGGTGTTTACTCATCGATAAAACCATGTTTATTGCCGATGTGTTGGACTGCGACGCGTCCGTTGTGGTGTGCTGTCGACCCGAGGGTTTTGGCAAGAGCATGAACTTGTCGATGCTCAGGGCTTTTCTGGAGCGTCCAGCGGTCGGTCGCGCCGGTCGGATCTCGTTTGCCGATGCTCAGATTTGGGATGCGGACAGCGGGCGTTATCGGGATGAGTACGCTTGCTATCCGGTGATATCGCTGGACTTTTCTGGCGCTGCGAGGCGTGGCGCCGCTGTTGCCGGCGTCGTGCGCGATGCCCTTTCGGGCGAGTGCGCTCGCTTGTTGGCGCTCTTGGAGGCCCCGGATTTAGCTCGAGATAAGGTGCGTCACATCGAACGTGTTGCGCGTGGCGCGGCGAGCGAGGACGAGGTCGCCTCGGTGCTTGGCGTGCTCATTGAGTTGCTGGAGATTGCCTGCGATGAGCAAGTTGTATTGCTCGTTGATGGGTACGACGCGGCGTGGTTGGGCCGTGCGAGCGCAAGGGGCGCTTCCGGCGCCGATCCGGCAGGGCTACTTGACCGTGTGCTGTTTGACGCCATTGCTGCCGCGGGCCATTCGCTACGCTTCGCATGTCTGATGGGGGAGTGTCCCGGCCCTGCCGAAGCGGCGCTTTCTTTGCACGGCTGCTCGTATTATCTGACGACGCCGCTTTCGACGTGGTGTGACCGTTGGTTCGGCTTTTCGGATGCCGAGGTCCAGGCTCTGTTGAATCATGCTGGGCGCGAGGAATACCTTGATGATGCGCGTGAATGGCTCGAGGGATATCGGTTTGGTAGGGATTATTGCTCGAATCCAGCGCGTGTGATCGGTTTTCTGGACCGAGGCTGCACGGCGCCCGTGTGTGCCGATCTGTATGGATATGCCGATTGCCTGAGTAAGGTAGTTGCCGGGTGGAATCTCGACCGCCTTTCGGTCTTGTTCGATTTGCTCGAGGCCCATGGGTGCGCTGAGGTCCCGCTTTGTTTGGGCACTGCAGAGCCAGATGTCTCGCCTGACGATGGCATGTGGACAGCGCTATATTTGTCCGGTTTCCTGACGACGGATATGACTGAGGAGCCAGAGCATGGCGATCGCCTCCGTGCTTTGCGATTGCCCAATAAAGAGCTTCGCCAGGCCTTGCGTCTAGTGATTGTTGAGTGGTTTGAGTGCGCTGCCGAAGACATTCGAGACGTCGATGCGTTTCGCGACGGGCTGTGCCGTGGGAACGAGGATACCGTGAAGCGGGCGCTAAGCCGCATCCTGGGGGATGCGGGAATCGGTGAGACCGACCCAGATAAGCCGCTGCCATATCATCTGCTCTTGCAGGGGCTCTGCTTTGGCTTGCCGGGCTATGCCAATCCTGCTTCGAGGCGAAAGTGTGGCGCGGGTCGCTGGGACATCCAGGTTTTTCCTACGGGCGCTGTGTTCGACATAGCCGATACGATTGGCATGCTGGACGAGCGCCCGCTTATAACGATCAATATGATGTATGACCCCGATGTGGATGCGCTGGGGTTGGAATTGCTGGCCGTGCAGTCGCTACTCGACATAGAGCGCGATGGCATCGACGAAATCCGTGTACCGCGCCCCGGCGTGGGTCGCATGCGCTGGGGGTTCGGTTTTGATGGGCAGCATGTGGCTACGGTGTGCCAGCGGCTTTAAGCGCCGAGATGTTTCCGGCTTCCGTTACTCGGTATCCTTCATGGGCGGCATGGGCTTCCAGTTGGGATCCTTGATGATCTTGCGGGCGTCCTTCATGCCGCGTCGCAGCGCCGGAATACCGGTCTTAAAGCACTTGTCAACGGCAGCCAGGCGAATGAATTCCTTGCAGAAGGTCGCGGCATTGCCCAGGCGGAACAACATGGGGTGGTAGTCACCGTAGATCTGCATATAGCGAGCGAGGAAGCCTCGGTTGCGCATGATGTAGTAGCGGTTGGTGTCGCTCGTAGAGTTGAGCTGGCGTTTGCCGGCGATATCCCAGTTAGAGACGGCACGGGCGCGCTTGAGCACCACGTCGGCGACCACGGCGGCGGGGAAGTGCTGGCTGGCTACGTAGCCGTAGCAGGCATCGTCGCCGTAGATAAAGAAGCGCGCGTCGGGCAGGCCAATCTTGTCGACCACGCGGCGCGAGAACATGCCGCCCTCAAAGCACAGCTGGTTCATGGCGCGGTAGCCCTCGGGTCCCAGGTCCCACTTGGCGATGGGGTTAGGGATGCCGAGTGAAAGGATGAGCTGGTACTGCCAAAAGAAGGCTCCGCCGTCAAAGTCCAGGCGCGAACCCTGGATGACATCGTAGCGGTCAGTCCACTTGGCAAGACGCTCGATGCCTTCGGGGATGACGAGCACGTCGTCGTCCATCACCCAGAACCATTGGGCGCCCAGGTCGTAGGCGCATTTAGTGCCGGCGGAGAAGCCGCCCGCACCGCCGCCGTTTTCGAGCTGCGGGGCGTAGATGACACGGTCGGTGCCGCCCTGCGCGTCGGGTTGCTCGGTGTCGATGCCCCACAGGTTGGCCAGGCGCTCGTTGAATGCGGAGCACATGGCCTCGGTCTCGCGCGAATTTTCGTTATCGACAATCACGATGCGCCAGGGCGCTGCCGTGAGCTCGGTCATGGAGTCGAACAAGTTGGCCAGGAGTTCCTGGCGCTTGTACGTTACGACGACGATGGCGAGCTTGTCGATGGGAGCGGGAAGGGTTGAAGGCATGGGGCAATATATCCTTTCACGTGCGGCGCGCATGCGCTGCACGGAAGCTATCGAATACGTCCTTGGGACTGTCCTATTGTAAAGGCTCGGCGCACCTTGGCGGCAAGCTTTGAATAAAACGCAGGAACCTGCCATGGGCCCGCCGCATGACGTGGGGCTGCTTTGCCCGCAAGAGGCTCCATAGATTATATAAACGCCCGCTGGCGCGCTGACCCTTTGATACCATGAAACGACAGGTATTTCCTAAGGAGCACATTTGTCTACTAACGCCTCTGGCAGCCCTGTTCTGTCGCTGCTTATTCCCATTTACAATGTTCAGCGCTACCTGCGCGAGTGCCTCGATTCCGCCCTGGCGCAGACGCTCAAGGATATTGAGATCATCTGCATTAACGACGGGTCGACCGACAACTCGCCGGCGATTATCCGCGAGTATATGGAGCGCGATAGGCGCGTCAAGATGATCGACAAGGCCAACAGCGGCTACGGCGACTCGATGAACCACGGTCTGGAGATGGCGCGTGGCAAGTACGTTGGCATCTTGGAGTCCGATGACTTTATGGCGCCCGACGCACTCGAAAAGCTTGTCTCGGCCGCCGATAGCAATAATGCCGACTTTGCGAAGGCGAACTTTGATTTCTACTGGTCTAAGCCCGAGGAGCGCCGTTCGCTGCACGAGATGTTTAAGGCCAAGGACTGCGGTAAGCCGGTGCACCCGAGCGACACGACGCAGTTCTTTAAGCAGAAACCGTCGATTTGGTCGGCTGTGTACCGTCGCGATTTTCTTGAGCGCAACGGCATCAAGTTCTTGCCGACTCCGGGAGCATCCTTTCAGGACACGTCGTTTGCCTTTAAGGTGATTGCCTGCGCCGACAAGGCCGTTTACCTGCACGATGCCGTGCTTTCGTATCGTCAGGACAACGAGAACTCCTCGGTCAATTCTTCGGCTAAGGTCTTTTGCGTCAATACCGAGTATGCCGAGATCGAACGTTGGATCCGAGAGGATTTTGCCCGCGATCACGCAAGCGATGACGTCGCGCGCATGCTCAAGTTCAATCAGCTCATTAAGTACGACTCGTATATGTGGAACTATGTGCGCTTGGCGCCTAAGTTCTATAAGGAGTTCCTGGCTCAGATGGCCAAGGAATTTCAGGCGGCCTTGGATGCCGGGGACTTTTCGCTTGACGACCTCAAGCCGTGGAAGCGCGCGAACCTCGCTGCCATCCTCAAAGATCCTGAGGGCTGGGTTGACGAGCATCCGAGTTTTGCGACGGATGGTGCCTTGGGGCGTGCTAAGTATTACGCCTCGGTTGGAGGCCCAGGTGTGGTCGCCGCCTTCCTCATCGAATCGCTGAGGGGGTAGGTCGGCATGGGAGAGGCCTCGTGTCCTAAAGCTACCATTGTCGTCCCCGTTTACAACTCTGCGCGCTCCATTCAGCGATGCGTTGATTCGCTGTTGGCCCAGTCCGAGCGCTCGATTCAGGTTGTCTGCGTCAACGACGGGTCGACTGATGATTCGTTGAACGTGTTGCGCCAGATCGCGCAGGCTGACGATCGCGTACTGGTGATTGACCAGGAAAATGCGGGTGTCTCGTGTGCTCGAAATGCCGGTATCGATGTCGCCGAGGGCGAGACCGTCTTTTTTGTGGACGCCGACGATTACATCGATGCCCAGACGGTCGAGCGCGTGCTGCATGCCATGGAGTCTGCGGATGCCGAGGCCGCCGTTTTTGGCGGCGTCTGTGAACCTGCCGATGCTGCCCCCAAACGTGTCCAGCAACTCATGAGCCCCAAAGCTGGCACCTTCGGCGCCCGTGATCCCCAACTGCTGTTCCATTCGAATGCGCAGCCCTATGCCTGCCGTGCGGCTTTTTCGCGCGAGCTGCTCAATCGCGAAGGCATTCGCTTCGCCCCCGGTCTGGCTTTGGGCGAGGACGTCGTCTTCCAATTTGCGGCTTATGCGCTTGCCCACAAGACCGTCGTCATGCCGGACAAGTTCTACCACTACGTGATGGAGAGCGAATCGGCGACGCACGAGTTCAACAGTGTCGAGGCTCGCGCCAAAAAGCTCGATGCCCATATGAGAATGCTCGAGGAGGTCTTGGAGGACTGGGCGGGCTACGGTCTTATGGACCTGTGTCCCGGCGAGCTGATCACCTGGTTCCTGGACCTTATCGTGTTTGATTTGGCGCGCTTGGATTCCGATGACTTCCATCGCGTGGCGGCTCGCGTCAACATGGACCTCACGACGTTTTTGGGAACGGAGTGGGCGGATATGCCTGCTAAGGGCGCCGTTCGCCGTGTTGCCCACAAGCTCGTTGCGGCGACCCCGGGCGTTTCGATGGCAGATGCCACGCTGTTCTATCTTTCGACTCGCGGTCTCAAAGCCTGCCTGGAGCGCTTTATATAATTCCAAGCGCTGCCGCCCGCCGCAACCCGGCTGCTAAAATAACCCTGTTACACGCTATTCAACAGGAGGTTCTCTTGCAGAACTCTGATACCCCTAAAGTTTCGCTGCTTGTTCCCATTTGCAATGTCGAACGCTACCTGCGCGAGTGCCTCGATTCTGCCGTGACTCAGACGCTCAAGGACATCGAGATCATCTGCATTAACGACGGGTCGACCGACAGCTCGCCGGCGATTATCCGCGAGTACATGGAGCGCGACTCCCGTGTCAAGATGATCGACAAAGCCAACAGCGGCTACGGCGACTCGATGAACCGCGGCCTGGAGATGGCGCGCGGTGAGTACGTGGGCATCCTTGAGTCCGACGACTTTATGTTTGAGGATTCGCTCCAAAAGCTGGTCGCCAAGGCCGATGCTGAGCATGCCGATGTGGTGAAGGGCGACTTTTACCTGTATTGGTCCACGCCCAGCGAACGCCGTGAGCTGTTTGGGATTATCGACGAGCATATGACGGGCGCCGCGTATCGCCCCGTCGATCGCCCGGGAATTTTCTACCGCAAACCTTCCATTTGGTCGGCTATCTATCGACGCGAGTTCCTCAACGACAATCAGGTTCGCTTTCTCTCCACGCCGGGCGCCTCGTATCAGGACGCAGGCTTTAACTTTAAGGTTTGGGCTTGCGCCGAGCGTGCCGCGTTTATTGCGGACCCCATTTTGTGCTATCGCCAGGATAACGAGAAGAGCTCCGTTAATTCGCCCAACAAGGTGTTTTGCGTATGCGACGAATATGCCGAGATGCAGCGCTTTTTGGATGAGCGCCCCGAGCTCAAGGCTCAGCTCCAGGGGATTTTAATGCGCATGAAGGTCGATACGTATCGTTGGAATGACGAGCGTTTGGTCGATGAGCTGCGCGAGCAGTTTTGGCAGAAGGCCTCGCCCGAGCTCAAGGCCGATTGGGATGCTGGTCGCTTTGATCTGTCGCTGTTCGACCCGCGTGGCGCGACCGACTTGCGCCTGATGGTCAAGTCGCCCCGCGCCTATATCGATTCGCGCTTTGACTTTAAGAAGCCGGGTAAGCTCAATACGTTTAAGCATTACTTTAAGATTGGCGGCCTGCCGCTGGTCTGGCGCGTGCTGACGTATCAGCGCACCTACGGCGACAACCCACACCCTGATGACGTTCCGGTCGCACAGTAGGAGCGAGTGACTATGGCTAACCCCAAGATTTCCGTTGTCGTTCCCATCTATAAGGTGGAGGAATGCCTGACCTGGTGCCTGGACTCCCTGCTTGCGCAGGACATGCCCGATTGGGAGGGCGTGCTGGTCAACGATGGCTCGCCGGATGGCTCGCGCGATATTGCGGCTGCCTATTGCGAAAAGGACGCGCGCTTTACCCTGGTCGATAAGGAGAACGGTGGCCTGTCGAGTGCACGTAATGCCGGCATCGCTGCGTCCACGGCGCCTATCGTCGCGTTCTTGGATTCCGACGACCGCTTTACGCCCGATGCATGCCGCGTGATCGTCGATGCCTTTGAGCGCGAGGACTGCGACGTTTTGACCTTTGGCGCGAACCCGTATCCGCTGGAGGCGGGGTATCCGTGGCTTAACTATGTGCTGAGCCCGCGCGATGTGTCGTTTGAAGGCTATAGCTCCGATCTGCTGTTTAAGGAAGCATCTCGCCCCTTTGCATGGCGCACCGCCTGCAAGCGTGAGTTTTTGCTGGGCAACGGGATCGTGTTCGACGAAACCGTTAAGTATGGTGAGGACCAGGTCTTCGATTTTGCCGTGTACGGTCGTTCGCGCAAGACCGCGCTTATCTCGAACAAGCTGTATGACTACCGCGTGGCGCGCAAGGGTTCGCTCATGGACACCATGCGCTACGACGACGAGACACGTCTGCTGGAGCACGTGAAGATTTACTCCGCGGTGCTGGCTGACTGGCAGCGCGACGGTCTTGATGTCCAACATGCCGATGACCTGGCATATTTCCTCTGCGATCTTGTGCTGTACGATGCGCTCAGGCTTCTGGGTACGGGCTGCGGCAAGGTGTTTGCTGCCGTTGCCGCAGCGCTTGCCGGTTCTGCCGTGGGCAACGATGCTGCGCTCGCACAATGCGCTTCTTCTGTTGCTGCTATGGTGCGTGCGGCGCTTACCAGCAAGGCCCCCAATGCCCGTGCGTGCAAAAAGCTCATGTTCGATTACGACGTCTTGAGGTTTGGGCGCCTGGGTGCTTGCAAACGCATGGCAGCGAACGCCTTGGGAAAGCGAGAAGTGTAGATGAGTATCAAGCGTTTGGCACTTTGCCGCAGTCAGGGCCGTCTATTTGTGCTGCTTCGTTTTGCCGGTCAGGATGTCGCCGCGCTTATTGAGCGGGAGGGTTCTCAAGCGTTTGCCCATGCGACGACAAGCGGTTCTTGTGTGCCGTCGCTGGTGCTCCCGGTCGATCATGGCCGTGTGCTGGCGCTTTGCCCTTTCGTTTCCGATTACGAGCGCGAGCTCGCCGTTTTGGTGCTTCCGTTTTTGGATGGCTCGTCGATGGATGTCGTTTTTGCATCCGGTGGCCAAAGGTTGGGCTCTATTCGCCTCGATAGCCGCGTGGCCAAATTGGAATCCAAGATTAACTACAAAGCAAAGCCTGCGATGTGCGCGCTCGTTCGCGATGCGCAGCGCGGCGAGTGCTGCGGTCGCTACGAGATCGATGCCGTTCGTTATTTACCGGCAGATGAGGGCGCCGTCTGGCGCTATGAGGCCAAGTGGGCGGGAGATCCCCAGTGCGCCCCCGAGCTCCAGATCTTCGATACGCACATGAATGCGATTGATGCCACCGTGCATATGTTTGAGTCACAGGTCGATGTTCTCCAGCAAAACGGATGTCGCGTCAATAAAACGTATCTGAGCGTTGAGATGCCTCAGGATATACGAGATTTTGTCGCGATTGTGAGCGATCCCACGGAGCAGATCCAGAGCGGGTTTTGCGCCATGGATGGTCGCCTGTACAACGGCATGGTCGACGACAGCTGGAACCGCATGAAGGATGCACGCGCTGACGACGCAGCTTATCGACGTTGGTTTGAGCAGCATCGCGCAAAGCCGGGCGATCTGGCGTGCCAGCGTGTCGCTTCGGCGGCCTTTGCCTATAGGCCGCTCGTGAGCATTGTGGTGCCGTGCTACAAGACCGATCGGGTCTACCTGCGCGAGCTGCTGGACTCGGTGCTAGCCCAGAGCTATGACAACTGGGAATTGCTGCTTATGGACGCCTCGCCCGAATGGGATGCGGTGGCCAATCTTGCGGCAAGTGCCAACGACGAGCGCGTTCGTCGCATTGGGCTGCCCGGCAACGGCGGCATTGTGGTCAACACCAACGCAGGTATTGAGCAAGCGATGGGCGACTACATCGCGTTCTTGGACCATGACGACATTCTGGAACCGGACGCGTTATTCCAGTATGTTTCCGCGCTGAATAAGGCGGCCGAGGGCGAGCGTCCCCAGGTCCTGTTCTGCGACGAGGACATGTTCCAGAAAGCAGGGGAGTGGGGCCAGCCGGTCTTTAAGACCAAGCTTAACGTCGACCTGCTCTATAGCCATAACTGCGTGACGCATTTCCTGATGGTGGAGAAGGCGCTCATCGATTGCATTGGCATATCGCCGGAAGACGTCGCGGGCGCCCAGGATTATGACCTGACGCTTCGCTGCCTTGCAGCGGGTGCGCGCTTTGAGCATATTGCGCACATGTTGTATCACTGGCGCGTGCATCCGGGGTCGACCGCCGACGGAACCGCCGACAGCAAACCGTATGCCATCGAGGCCGGGCGCCTGGCTCTGCAGCGCCACTTTGACTCGCTGGGCGTTCACGGAACGGTCGAGGAGACCGAGACGCCGTTTGTCTACCGCATGCGCTATGCGCTGCCGGAGCCTGCGCCGCTGGTGAGCATTGTGATCCCCACTAAGGACCACGTTGAGACGCTCGATGCCTGTGTGATGTCGATCGCCCAGAAAGCCACGTATGCCAACTACGAGATCGTCTTGGTGGAGAACAACAGCGAAGACCCGGAGACGTTTGCGTATTACGAAACCCTGCCAGAGCGCGTGGCTGCAGCATCCAAAGGCAAGGGTATCGCGCGCGTTGTGTTCTGGCCGGGCGAGTTCAATTACTCCCAGATCATTAACTTTGGCGTTGAGCACGCTAAGGGCGATTATCTGTTGCTGCTTAATAACGATACCGAGGTCATAAGTCCCGACTTTATAGAAGAGATGATGGGGTATCTGCAGCGTCCCGATGCGGGCGTGGTGGGCGCCAAACTCTACTTTGCCGATCATCTGGTGCAGCATGCCGGCATTTTGGTTGGCGTGCGTGGTGCACTTGCCCACGCCAACCAGGACTTCTCGGCAAAGCGCGAGGGCTATCTTGCCCGTGCCGTGCGCCCGGGCAACTTTAGCGCCGTAACGGGTGCCTGCCAGATGGTCCGACGCGGCGAATTTGAGCAGGTCGGAGGCTATAACGAGGAATTCGCCGTCGGTTTTAACGACGCAGACTTTTGCCTGCGCGTGTGGGAGGCGGGCTACCGCACGATCTATACGCCCTATGCCGAGCTATACCACTACGAGTTCACCTCGCGCGGCAGGGAAGAGGCCAACGAGGAAAAACTGCGCCGCTGGAAGCGCGAGCAAGCGCTGTTCATTCAGCGCTGGCCTGAGTTCTTCCTCGATGGCGACCCGTGGCTCGGACCAAACCTATCCTCTGACAGTGAGTACTTCTCGTTTTAGTGCGAAGTAATGCCAAGTTCCGGCAAAGTATCTTCAAGAGCCGCAAGAGCGGTGGGGTTCAAGTACTCCTCGTTCAAGCAGCTCTTGTCATATCGAAAACGTGTGTCTCGTGAGCATTCGATGAGTTCTGCAGTAAAGAACTTCTCCCAGCTAAAGAACTTTGAGCTTTCGATATGTTCAGCGGGGTTAAGCAGCATGTCCTTAATGTGTTTGCTGTTGAATAATCCCGACTTCAACACGAGCCATTCAAACGATTCCGGTAGGAATAGCTTGATGTTCTTTCGGCGCAATAGAGCAGCTGCTTCCGCAATTTCTGGTCCAAAGGCGGCGCCGTCGGCAATCACGAGGATGTCGTTTTCCGGTGCGTCCATAATGCAGTTGCAAATGTTTGATTTTCCTCCCGCGCTGATGCACTTAATGCTGCTCTTTTTGCATAGCAAACTGAAGAATTCGTAGCCCGAATTTGTGTCCTCGACGATGACAAGCTCGGGCCTCTCGCCTCTAAAATCAGTATCACCGTAAATACGATATGTAGAGGTGTAGACACGAGAGTAAACGGGATACTTCGTTGTGGTTCGGTTGGTGTTCTTAAGACCGTAGATTTCATCAACGCTATAGGGCAGTTGACGCAGTGACTCTCTGGCGACGATTACGTAGTAGTTTGAGCTACGTTTTGCTTCATGGGCAAATTCTCTTGATCGAACAAAAGTATTGCCCTCATCAATAAAAACAATACTGCTGGAAATTTCTTGGAGATCTCTGCGCCAATATTTTCCAGATATTGTTTTACAGGGCACTTTGCAACTTACTGTTACGCCGCTTTGTGCCCCAAGATCTTCGTGAGCTGCCACCATTTCAAGCAAAGTTGTCTTGCCTGTAGCACTGTTGCCTTGGATGATGGTCAGATTTCGATTGATGGTCAGTTTAAACTGAACCCGGTTATTTTGAATAGTTACCTTGTATGATCCGCGCATCAGGAGTTCTCCCTTAGGCATTTTCCAGCTATGGGGACAAGGTCAAACATCGTGTGAACGACATCGCCTGTGTTCGCAATGGCAGCCGTGAATTTGCCGTTTCCGAAATCCATTAAATGGTAGAGATTGATTGTTAGATCCTTTTGCGCGGCGATCCTCAGAATCCAGTAGGCGCAATTATCACCGCAATTTGAGGCGTTATATATATTCTGCGGCATAAAGTACATAAGCAGTAGTGTTTTGGTGCCGCTGGATAGTTTCTCGGGAGGAATGACGCCTAGAATCTTGGTATCGATTGCATTGGGGCCTACCACGGTGCCTTTATCGATGGATTTAATGACTCTTTGGGCAAAGGAGTCTTGAAACCACTGGGGCGAATAGACGTTATCGAAGTAAACCGACGTGTTGTAGATAACGTTTTCCATATCACCATAGTGAATTGTTAGCACGTTAGCTCCTTCGGCTTGCTGATTTGGCATTTAGTGAGATTGATTATATCGCAGCACATTAGGCGGGCGTTATCGGCCCGCGGTAGATGTGATTGATGACCAAGGTTTGTATTTTGTTGCTTTATTAATCAGTTCACTCGTTTAATCAGTTCGTTCATGCGCTAAGTTTGCCTTAGAAGCTATTTAGCGTAACGGTTGAGGTGTGGCGACTCATATTTAAATTGCAGTCACAAAGACACCTTTTATCGATTTCCCGTTGAAATACTGAATTGATAGTTTAAAAATAACTTAAGAGAGCCTTAAATCTCGGAAAAAGGATGTCGTATGAAAAACCTTCGAGAAAGATGGCACGGACTAACAGTGCTGGGAGTTGTTGCATTTGCCGCTGCCTGCATGACGGTTGCCCCGGCGCCCTCATTTGCTGATATTGCTGGCGGTGGCGGAGGCGGTGGACCGATTACGGAATGGTGTTCCGACGGTCGTCCGAAGACTGGACTCGTTCGGTGCGAGGACGGCAACCTTCGCTATTTCGATCCCGAAACTGGCGCCATGGTCACGAACCAGTGGCATAACGAATACGAAGCTGTTTGGTACTATTTTGGCGCTGACGGGATCGCGGTGTCGGGCTGGCAGTCTATCGGTGGGGACAAGTATTACTTCTACCCCGAAAGCCATGATATGGCATACGGCCGAGTTCAGATTGACGGCAAGAACTACTTCCTGAACACCCCTGGTGCCAACGCCGATGGCCGCATGCAGCATAGCGGCTGGCTCTATGACTCCATCTATGGAAAGTGGTTCTATGCGACCTCCAGTGGCGAACTGCTGACCGGTTGGCATAATATCGGTGGAACTTGGTATTATTTCGACGAGTATGGTGTCATGCTGACCGGCTGGATCAACGTTTCGGGGACGTGGTACTACGCCAACGCTTCCGGTGCGATGGCCACTGGCTGGCTCAACATCGGCGGTACGTGGTACTACCTCGACGGCTCGGGCGCCATGGTCGCTAACAGCTGGCGCAGCCTCGGCGGCTCCTGGTACTGGTTCGGCGACTCCGGTACAATGGCCACTGGGTGGTTCTTGGCAGGCGGCTCTTGGTACTATGCGAGCGGTTCGGGCGCCATGGCAACCGGCTGGCTCAGCAATGGCGGCACGTGGTATTGGCTCGGAGGTTCGGGCGCTATGGCCTCTAACTCTTGGGCTAACGTTGGTGGAGTTTGGTACTGGTTCGACGATTCCGGCGCGATGGCCACCGGCTGGCGTCAGGTCGGCGGCACCTGGTACTACTTTAGCGGTTCCGGCGCTATGGCCCACGACGCCTGGGTCGGCGACTACTACCTCCGGTCTTCCGGTGCCATGGCTACGAATGCCTGGGTTGGCTCCTACTATGTCGGCGAGGACGGCAAGTGGATTCCGGGCTACGGTTTAGTTTGGTACAAGAGCGGTAGCCATGTTTACCATACGCATAAATGCCGTACCGTTGGCAAGGACGCAAAGGGCTATTCGCAGATCTCTATCCAGGAGGCCCAGAGGCGTGGCGCTTCACGAGAGTGCAAAAACTGCCAGCAAATTGGCTAGTACATTACTGAGCTAGTTTTGATTGAGGCCCCGTTGCCCTGAAGCGACGGGGCCGCTGCGTGATTGGATGCTGTGCTGCTATGAAGAAATGGTCATTCGGAGTGCTGGCTTTTTCGGGCTTCATTTCTTTTGGGCTCCTTTTGGGTTCGCCTTCGATGTTATACGCCCTTGATTCGAATAACATTGACGAAGGTCCCGCATCTAACGTTGCCATTGCTTCTGTCGAGTCAGGTGTTGATGCTCAGCGCGAATCGGCCTTCGCCGTTGAGCAGAACTCTCAGGTGGATAATGAGGTCTCTTCTGAGGTTTCGAATCAAATTGTTTGGCATCAAGGATGGATATCGCCCGAAGAGGGGGCTGGTTTTTGGCGTTGGGGCTTGTCTGACGGAACAGTCGCTGTTTCTTCTTGGAGACATATAAACGGTAGCTGGTATTGGTTCGACGACGAAGGTCGAATGGCTCAGGATGGGTTGGTTCAAGTCGGGGGTGCGACTTATGGATTCTCCTCTTCGGGTGCAATGCGTGTCGGCTGGTACCTAGATTCTACGGGCTCCACTTCTGCTTGGCGTTATTTCTCCGGTTCTGGCGCCATGTTAAAAGGCTGGCTTTCAGACGGCAACAACTGGTATTGGCTGGATGATGAAGGCAAGATGGTCCACGACTCGATGCTGCAGATCGGGGGAGCCACGTATGGATTCTCCTCTTCTGGCGCAATGCTTATCGGATGGCATCTTGATGCTTCCGTTTGGCATTATTTCTCCGGCTCTGGCGCCCTGGTAAAGGGCTGGCTCTCGGATGGGGGCCGTTGGTATTGGCTTGATCCTGCGGACGGTTCTATGGCCACCGGGCTGAATGCATGCAATGGAACCCCTTATATCTTTAACGGATCGGGGGCCATGCTCTCCTCCCAGTGGGCGCTTATTGACAACAACTGGTATTACGCTGACTCCAACGGCTTGCTGCATGGAGGTTGGTTGCTTCTAGGGAATTCTTGGTATTACCTGGATCCAGGAAGCCATATTATGCTCACGGGCTTTGTGCGAGTGGGTACAACCTCCTATTTCCTTACGAGTTCAGGTGCCATGGCAACAGGCTGGGCACTTGCTGATGATACTTGGTATTACGCCGCATCAAACGGAGCTATTCAACGAGGGCGATGGATAAAGTCCGGAAGCGCCTGGTATTACCTTGATGATGTATCCGGCGCAATGCGTACTGGTGAATATACGGTAGGCGACACGCGCTATTATTCTTATGATTCCGGTGCGATGGCATCTTCGTGCTGGATTAACTTGAGCGACAGTATGTCATGGGCGAATTCGTCTGGAGCGCTGAGCGAGCCGTTGCCTGCTTCATCTGATGGATCTCCCGTAATCGCTGATCGTGCCGACTTGTCTTCATTGCCAGGTACAATTCATATTGGAGACGCGGTTTTCTATGCGGACGCAAACGGTGTCGTTAATGTGGCATCTGGTTGGATTATGCCGAATGACGCTTCTGACGAAAACGACAATACTTGGTACTACGCATCTTCCAATGGTGTCCTTAAGTCTGGTTGGCAATATGTCAACGGTGCGTGGTATTGGATGGATCCTTCCACATTCAAGATGAAAACTGGATGGCTTAATGACGGCGGTACGTGGTACTGGCTCCAGCCATCGGGCGCCATGTTTGCTAATGGGTGGCTGAAAATCGATGGCGTTGACTACTACTTCAATGCAAGTGGTGCATGGTTGAATACGTCTGGTTCTGTTTTGGGGGTCAATAGGTCCAGTCTGGTCAATTGGCTTATGAGCCACGAAAACGACGGCTATTACCGTGGAACACGCTATGATACGCATCTTAGCCAAGAAACATGCATGTATCCAAAGGGTGATCCTCGTTGGGACGGGTATACCGGTATGAACTGCGGCGGATTTGTATCGCATGCATATATGAAAGCGGGCGGGAATTTAGCTCCCATTGCCGCCGAGCAGAGTCATTCCCCTTGGAGTGGAGGTCCCGGAAGGGGCGGCTGCGTAAACGCTTATCGTTGGTACGGCTACGCTATCGATACGTGCGCGAACGTGACTTATTTCAATTCTATTGATGAGTTACTGCGTAGTGGTTTGGCTCGTAAGGGGGACATTGTGTTCTTTAATCCTTACAACCCATATGCGGACGATAGCCACATTGGCTTTTTCTGGGGCAATTCGCCGAGCGAAAATTTGTTCTGGCATAGTGATGGTTATGGAAATCGCATCTCCGGTTTGACCGCTTTGGGCCCATCGAAAGTAATACTGATTCGTTAGAATTCCGAGTTGTAGGGGACTCTCTGGGCCCCCTACCTTTTTGACATCTGGTTTGAAAGTTTATTTGAAGTCGGTATTCTTGGGGGCAAGAGGAGGGGGCAATGAGCCTGCGGGTTCAACCCTGCCGGTAAGTTCTTCTTTTCTTTGCAGCATTGCGCCCAACTATTTATTGTCCTAGATGGCATCTTGTCCTGTTAGATGTTCGGGAATCTTTCATAGCTATGCTGTAAGCTAGACGCAATCAAGAGCGAATGACGAGGTTTACATGAACAAACATTTTAAGTTGTTTTCGGCATTGTTGGTGCTGATGCTCCTTGCGCCCGTTTCTATGTTTGTATGCCCTGCGGATGCAGGGACTGCTCAGACTCTGGTTGAGAATTCTTGGCGTTATGAGGGTGGACAATTAGTTTCAGATGATGCTTCTTCCGAAGAAGACGGAATAGCTTTATTGTCTATGGACACTCTTCCCGATGGGGTTACAGCTCAGGGCATTGACGTCAGCGAGCACCAAGGGCGTATTGATTGGGACGCAGTTAAAGCTTCTGGCATCGATTTCGCTATTCTGCGCGTTGGGTTTGGCGCTCCGTCTTTCGGCGGTCGAATTGACTATCAATTTAATCGAAATATTTCTGAGTGCGAGCGACTCGGAATTCCCTACGGCGTCTATGTCTATTCATATGCTTTTGATAATCAACAGGCAGCCGATGAGGCGTCCATGGTGATTGACTGCCTATCGGGGCACAATCCTAGGCTACCGGTGTATTACGATCTTGAGGACAAGACAATTATTGCAGATGGTCGTCAATCCGGAATTGCATCTAGAGCTCAGACATTCTGTAATAAGATTTCTAGTGCTGGATATAAGCCAGGCATTTATGCAAACCTAAATTGGTTTAACAATATATTGACCGACCCTGTATTTAAGAGCGGTTCTTGGGATCATTGGATTGCTCAATACAACTCCCAATGTCACTATACCGGCAGTTACAGCTTTTGGCAGTATACAAGCCGCGGAAAAGTTTCTGGTATTAGCGGAAACGTTGATATGAATTACGCGTATGTTGATGTCTCTCTTTATTACTGGCAGTTAAAAGAGGGCACTTGGTATTACGCAACCTCTGACGGCAAAGCGTATACCGGATGGTTGCGCCAGAGCGGAGCCTGGTATTGGCTCGACCCCGACGCGGGCGGTGTAATGGCCACCGGGCTCCACGAGTGCAACGGCTCCCTGTACTGGTTCAACTCCTCCGGCGCGATGGCGACCGGATGGGTCCTCGACGGCGGGACCTGGTACTACGCGACGGGCTCTGGCGCGCTGGCGCGCGGCCCCGTATCCGTCGACGGCGTGCCCTACTGCTTCGATGTCCGGACGGGGGCCATGCTGACGGGCTACCAGACGGACGCGCAGGGCGTCCGCCGCTACTTCGGCAACTGCGGCCCCCTTAACGGCTGGGGCTTCGTCGACGGCTCCTGGTACTGGTTCGCTGACGGTATCGCCTCGACCGGCTGGCTTTACACCGGCGGTTCCTGGTACTGGCTCGAGCCCGACGCGGGCGGCGCCATGGCGACGGGCCTCCACGCGTGCAACGGCGCAGCGTACTGGTTCAACGCCTCCGGCGCCATGGCGACCGGCTGGGTGCTCGACGGCGGCACCTGGTACTACGCGACGGGCTCCGGCGCCCTCGCCTCCGGCTGGCTCAACTTAAACGGTACGTGGTACTGGCTCGATCCCTCGACGCACGCCATGGCCACCGGGCTCCATGGGTGCAACGGCTCCATGTACTGGTTCAACGGCTCCGGCTCGATGGCGACCGGATGGGTCCTCGACGGCGGCACATGGTACTACGCGACGAGCTCCGGCGCCCTCACCTCCGGCTGGGCCTACGTCGGCGGCGCCTGGTACTGGCTTGACCCCTCGACGCACGCTATGACTACGGGTGTTCAAGAAATCGATGGGGTGAAATACTCTTTTGCTAGTAATGGCGCTTGGCTCGGCTAGCAACTCTTCCTTAATTGCTTTTTTCTAATTACATATTGCTCTTAGCTATCCATTTGTAGACTATGTTTATATAAAAATTGGTAACTACTGGGGGCTGCACATGGCAAGGAAAAAGCAAATAACATTAATCCTAATCATTCTTTCAACTCTACTGCTCGCTGGACCCGGTGTGGTTGATATCGCGAACGCAGAACCCATAAGCTCCTCCATCCCTACTGATTTTGAGCGGCAATCCGTCCCCTCGACTCTTTCTCCTTCCGATTCAATCGATGATGGTCCTGCTCAAGAATCCGTTAAATGGAATCTGGGTTGGAATTCGTTTGACGGCAACTGGTTCTATGTGGATTCAGTCAATCCGGTCTCGTTGCATTCTGGCTGGCTCTATACCAATGGGGCCTGGTATTGGCTCGACCCCTCGACGCATGCCATGGCCATCGGGCTCCATGAGTGCAATGGCTCCGCGTACTGGTTTGACGCCTCCGGCGCGATGGCGACCGGGTGGGTCCTCGACGGCGGTACCTGGTACTACGCGACGGGCTCCGGCGCCCTCGCCTCCGGTTGGGCCTACGTCGGCAGCGCCTGGTACTGGCTTGATCCCTCCACCCATGCCATGGCTACCGGCCTTCACGAGTGCAACGGCTCCCTGTACTGGTTTAATTCGTCCGGCGCGATGGCGACCGGGTGGGTCCTCGACGGCGGCACCTGGTACTACGCGACTGGCTCCGGCGCGCTGGCGCGCGGCCCCGTTTCCGTCGGCGGCGTGCCCTACTGCTTCGACGCCCGGACGGGGGCCATGCTGACGGGCTACCAGACGGACGCGCAGGGCGTCCGCCGCTACTTCGGCAGCTGCGGTCCCCTTAACGGCTGGGGCCTCGTCGACGGCTCCTGGTACTGGTTCGCTGACGGTATCGCCTCGACTGGCTGGCTTTACACCGGCGGCTCCTGGTACTGGCTCGACCCCGACGCGGGCGGCGCCATGGCGACGGGCCTCCATTCGTGCCACGGCTCCGCGTACTGGTTCAATGACTCCGGCGCGATGGCGACCGGATGGGTCCTCGACGGCGGCACCTGGTACTACGCGACAGGCTCCGGCGCGCTGGCCTCCGGCTGGCTCAGCCTAAACGGTGCGTGGTACTGGCTCGACCCCGCGACGCACGCCATGGCAACGGGCTTTCAAACTATTGGATCATGTGAATACATATTTAATAGTTCCGGCAAGATGATGGCTAATTGCTGGTCAAACGGTGATGGGTCCTGTATGTATCATTCTTCATCCAGCGGTGCAATTGACCTTAAGGGCATAATGACCGATTCGGGAATCCAGCTGATTGACGATGGCGGGAATGTTAGAACGGGCTGGATTGAGAGTCAGGGTTCTCGATATTATTGTTCTGCTGATGGGGTAATTCTGACTGGATGGCAGCAAATAGCTGGGTCTTGGTATTACTTTAACTCGGATGGTCGAATGGCGACCGGCTGGCTTAACGATGGCGGTAACTGGTACTGGCTAGATTCCGCTTCTGGCATAATGAAAACGGGATGGCTTTCCCGTGGGGACACATGGTATTACCTTGATGCCGCACGTGGGGGAGTAATGTTGAGCAACGGTTGGTATTGGATCGGCTCTACTGACTACAAGTTCAGTTCATCCGGCGCAATGGTTGGCGCTTGGGTCGATGTCCCGTGCTATTCGCAGTACCCGGAACTTCCTACTGACTGTGAGTCGGTTGCCCTTACAAACTTGCTTAACTACTATGGTTTCGGTTTAGGTAAGACGATTATTGCGGATTACTATTTGCCCAAGGGAAGCAATGGCAATTTTGTTACCGCTTTTGATGGCAATCCAAGGCGTAGCAGCGGGGGTCTCATGGGATGCGTCGCCCCTGCGATTACTATAGCTGGTAATAACTTTCTGCGTGCTGCTGGAAGTGGCAAGCAGGCAAAAGACGTCTCTTTCTCGTCAATTTCTTCCATTAAGAACAGACTGACCTGTGGTCAACCTGTTGAGATGTGGAATACCGAGTGGGGAAGTTGGCCAGGAGGCCGTTATGCTGCGCGTTGGTATAACGGGCATTCCTATGGCCTGTGGGGCGGTAATCATGCCGTAGTCCTTAAAGGCTATGATGACGAGCAGGGAATTGTCTATCTTTCGGATTCGATTAACGGCAATGTTACGCGAAATGCCCAGGTGTTCTTCGGTACGTGGCAACAGATGGATAGCCAGGCCGTGGTAATTGAATAGCCATGATGTTAAAAAAGGGGAGAGCTCGATGAGCTCTCCCCTTTTTACTACATTTTTAATCAAGCTACGCTGTCCTATTACGTCCAAATAGTTCGTCCCAGTTACTAGCTGCCAAAACTGTTCCGCACACAATTACAACGCAGCAGATTACGGATGCCATGTCGGGAATTGTTCCAAGCAAGATCAGGCCAAAGACCACCGACCATGCCGAATAGGAGATATTCAGAGCCATCGCACGCGCTGCTCCGATTGCCGCAATGCCCTTGTAATAGAACAGATAGGATGCAGTTCCTGCGAGCCCGGCGAGTGCAATAATCAATGTGGGCATGCTCGGGATTGCGCCCAGCGTGAAATGCCATGCTCCGAAGAGGGGAAGTACAAGCACTCCATAAACAAGCGCACTTGTAGTTTCGCGGATTTGCAAAGCCGTTTCGTCATCAACGGCATCATCTTTCATTCCCCATGCGCACAGCACCGCTTCGGATCCCCACCCAATAACGGCAAGCACCGCGCCGAGTAAGCCGAGAGGGGCATTTGCAATCTCGCTCGATCCGGCCGATAGATAGCCCATCGTCATTACGCCGCAAAGGGCAACAAGAAGGGAAAGAATCTGACCTTTGCCCATTTTCTCCTTCAGCAGCACGAACGAAAGGAATGCTCCGACTGCGGGATAGAAGGCGGAGATAATTGCCGTGTAGGCTGCTCCGATATTATTAATCGCCAATACGTATCCGGTCATTCCGATAGGTCCACCGAGCAGTGCGCCGGCGATGACGACCTTGCCAGAACGAGTTTTAAGTGCAGCGAGCGTGTCTTTTAATCTGCCTCGAACTCCCATGTATCCAAAGAGCCAGATTGCACAGAAGGCATCATGGAGAAAAGATCCCGCAATGGAGGCGCATGCAAGCGCTTCCGCCGATCCAATATAGGGCGCGAGTGCCAAACCGATTCCAAGAATTACTGTATCAAGGCCCCAAAGAAGGCCGCTAAAAAAGCCGAATTGCATCGTTACTCACCTTTCCGATAGATCTCCAGTGCCTTTTTAAGGTATTTGGCACCGTAATTGAAGTAGATATAGAGCCACTCGCCCACGAAGTCACCTTCGGCTTCTTTCAGAAGAGACCAGAGGTACCAGCACCATCCTGCAAGCGCAATGTGCGCATAGTTATGCGCAACTTCGTTGTTTGTTGCCTTGCGCCCAAAATATGCATCAAGCGCGCGATCGACTTCATCTTCGGAAAGCTCGCAGCAGACACTGCACGTTCCAAAATCGTTTGCGTAATCGCTCATGCCAGCATATTCCCAGTCAATGAGATAGTACTTGTCGTTCTCATCGATAAGGAAATTGAGGTAAAAGAAGTCATTGTGACAAAGGCATTTTGGCGCATTGTCGGCCTGAACAAAGTGCTCCAATTCATCGATTTCGGCGGCCATTTCCCTGTAGCCTGGAATGTCGATGGGACCTTTTTCCAGAAGAAGTGATTCGTAGCGCTTCGCTTCGAGGTAGAAGTCAAATTCGGTTTCGACATTTGCACCGCTCTCGTGAAGCGAACGACACATCTGCATCATTCGATTCATTTGGGCAGCATCATGCGGATCAGGCTGCTTTGCGTTGGGTACAAACTTCGAAATTTTCCAACCGCGCTTTGGGTCCTCATGAATGAACGTATCGTCAAGGCCGAGTTCCTTGGCCTTTTTAAGTGCGGCTACTTCTCCATTTCTGTTAATAAGCAGTTCGGTTCCGACTCCCGGATGGCGGTAAACGTACTCTCCATCATTGGTTCTAAAGTGGCACGATAGATTCGTAAGGCCTTGTTTAAGGGGATAAACGTCGTGAATCTCTGATTTGGAACAGCCGAGCACTTGCTCGATGTTATCGAAAATGTCGGAGTCAACGTTTTCGATAAAATGCGGATCAAAGACACGCAGCTCATCAAGAGAATCGAATTCGTTAATCTCGCCCTCAGGATACTTTTTGATCACCATATCGAGCTCCTTGATGTGCTCGATATATAGATCTTCCCAAAGCTTGTCCGTTGTTTCCGGCTTGTTATATTCCGTTTCAAGAATCTGCTTAAACGCAAGCGAGAAGGCTTTATCAAAGTAGACATGCCCGAGCATGTACCATGCGTCGGAGCCGCCAATCGTAACGTTGGTGATTCTATCCATTGCTCCCGTTTGAATGCACCATTCTTTGGTGGCGCCTTCAGCATATTGAGCAGAATAAAATGCTTTCCAAACATATGCCTCAAACGGATTGTTTAGAAGGTAATCATCGCTTGAACAAATATAGGTGTTTCCAAGCCGCTCTTTTACGCACATAAGCGATGCGTGGTTATTTTTGGATGCATATTCGTTGTTGACGACAATCGAGACGCCGAACTTGCTTTCGAGATAGAAGAAATATTCTTTTTTATAGCCGACAACGACGGTGATATTGCTGATACCTGCGTCTTGCAGCTGCCTAATCTGACGTTCGATGAGAATCTCACCACGTACCTTTAAAAGGCCTTTGGGCTTTTCATACGAAATGGGAGCAAAGCGGCTCGAAAGCCCCGCAGCCAATATCACTGCGTTTTCAACCTTATAGGGGTGAAGTGCTTCGTAACCGCTGTCGGTTAGGCTGTCCGATTCGAGAAGGCCCTCATTCGTAAGCTCTTTATTTGCTGCGTTTACCGATCCAAGTGAGAGGCCAGTGCGCTCGGCAACTTCTCGCTGGCTGGCATATGGGTTCTTTAGGTATTCGTACAGAACTGTAAAGTTACGCTTGGTCAGTTCCACTGCAGGCCTCCAATTAAGATGTTCATTGCTTAGGGAAAGAATAGAATGATTGAACGTTATGTTCAATTTAATATATTAATCTACATAGACTGAACAGACAGTAACGAAAATCAATCCTGGAATGTGGATTAAAATAAATAAACGAGATATCTGGGAGGGTCGCTTATGTATCGATTCGAAAAGAAGGCCACGCTTGTTTGTGCTGCTGCGTCATTAATCACTGCTTGCTGCTTGCCCCTGAGTGCGAATGTCGCGTTTGCACAGGATTCCGTTGAGGCTCAGAGTATTGAGTCAAAAGCGGATTTTTCTTCTGTGGTTTCCGATGATTTGCAACCTGATAATTCTTCCGTCATAAAAGATGGCTGGCAACGAGACGAGTCGTCTGGAGTTTGGCATTACGGAAAAAACGGTAAACACCAAACCGGCTGGCTGCAAAGCGGGGGCTATTGGTATTGGCTTGATCCTGCCAATGATGGTGCAATGCAGACAGGTTATTTCAATGTGACCGATGATGGCGGTTTGACTGCTTCGTTTTATGCGAATGACGGTAATGCCGCAACGCCTTTTGGCGCGCTATATCAGAACTGCTGGCTACGTAACACAGATGGAAATTGGTTTTATGCCAATGCTGGAGGCGATTTAGCTGCTGGTTGGTTTTATCAAGATGGCACATGGTATTACCTGGATCCTGTCACTCATATAATGCAGGTTGGTTTTGTCGACCTCGGGAGTGGGAAATACTATTTAGATGCCTCGGGCGCTATGAAAACCGGCTGGATTCTCGTTGACGGGAATTGGTACTGGGCTTATTCATCGGGTGCCCTTGCTTCGTCATGGCAGACGATAGGTGGGGCTCGCTATTGTTTTGACTCACAGACGTTTATCATGTTCAAGGGTCGCCAAAAGATTGATGGATGCACCTACATTTTTGGTGACTATGGCCTTGCAAATGGATGGTACAAGGATGGATCAGATTGGTATTACTGCTCCAACGGTATTGCGGCTACTGGCTGGAAACTCGTTAACGGCGCTTGGTATTATCTCGACCCAGCTTCCGACGGCAAAATGTTCGTTGGGTATTTAGACCTTGGTAACGCAGCATATTATTTGAACCCCAATGGAGCTATGGCTGTTGGCTGGGCTCAGTCCGAGAATGGCTGGTATCTAGCCTCTCAATCTGGTGCGCTTATTTCTGACTGGTATAAAGATGGCTCGAGCTGGTATTACTTGGACCCTGTTAGCCATCTCATGAGAACGGGTTTATTTGAGGTGGGCGGCAGCGATTGTTTTGCAAACCAGAGCGGTAGGCTTGTGGTTTCAAGTTGGGTTACCGTTAATGACGGCGTTCAAAGATACGCTGATGATAATGGATATCTTTGCAAGGATGTGATTCGCGAAAACGGCACTATCCTAAAAACCGCTGGAGCTGATGGCTGGCAGGTTGCGTCCGGCTGGGTTAATGTCGCAAACCTAAGGTTTTACGCTGAGCCCGGAACGGGTGCCATTCATCTTGGATGGTTACAAATTGACGGCGATTGGTATTGGCTTGATGCTGATTCTGGCGTAATGAAGACCGGATGGGTTTTTACTGGCGGAGCATGGTATTACCTAAACGCTGACGGAAAAATGGCAACTGGTTGGAAATGCCTGAATGGAACATGGTATTACCTTGAGTCCAATGGCAGCATGCATGCTGGCTGGCTTAAAGATTCGGGTAAGTGGTATTGGCTAGACGGTAGCGGCGCTATGGCAACGGGTGCAAGAACCATCGATGGCGTTCGTCGAGTTTTCTGGAGCGATGGTCAGTGCGACAAAGTTGGCTGGCAAAATCCATCCCAGTATCCTCAGGTCAGTTCTTGGACTGTTCAGCTGCCTAGCTATTGCACCGGATACTTTACCTATGTGACCCCTTCTCGCATTTCTGTCGAAGCAACGCGGGAAGATTGCGTGAACGCCTTTATCCAGCGCGCCTATGAGTATATCGGTACGCAATATATTGAGCCTTGGTCTACCGCTCCCGGTGGAGCTGTTGATTGCTCTGGTTTTGTCTTGCAGTGCCTTTATGCTACTGGCATGGATATGGGTGTTTACAACCCTTATAACCATCGCTGGGATCCAAGCCAAACCTACAATTCCATGAATTGGTATCGAAGCAATATCTTTATGCCCGTGAGCACGAGCTCGATTCAACGCGGCGATGTAATTTATTATCGCGGGCATATCGCAATTGCACTTGGCGGCGGTATGATGATCGACTCCTGGCCTCATCAGGGTGTCGGAATTCATCCTATTAGCGCAAGGGGAAATGTAATCGGCGCAGCTCGTCCGTTTATTTAATTGATTTGCTGCAAGACGATCGATATCGGTTTGGGGGCCTGAAATGAATGTCAGGATTGAACATCGAATTTGTTGGCGAGTAATTGGCTTGATGCTATTTTCCGCCTTGCTCTCAGTTTCCGTCCCCGCATTTTCTTGCACTGCCTATGCCGTGGAAGAGGGGGCGGATAACGGTGTCGTAGAGCGCGACTCGACAGGAGGGTCGGGAGCATTTGTCGGTGGCGGTTGCTCTCAAGACTCCAGTGATTGTGCCGGCAAAACAACGGAAGATTCGAGCCTACAGGTTGTCGAAAGCCAAGACCCGTCGACGACAGAAAAACTATCTGGATGGCAATGGAACGGTTTGTCCTGGTACTACTATCTAGACGGCTGTCGTTTGACCGGAATGCAGAATATTGACGACTCGTTGTACTACTTGGACCCCGCTCGTGACGGCGCAATGAGCTGCGGCTGGATTTTTACTGAAAATAAGTGGTATTACGCGGGTCCATCAGGCGCTTTGGCAAGTGGTTGGCAGTTTATCGGAGGCCAATGGTACTGGTTTGACTCCTTTGACAGCTGTTCTATGGCTACTGGTCGACGTGTTATTGATGGGCACCCTTATCTTCTTGGAACCTATGGACTGATTAATGGTTGGTGCCTTGATAACGGTTTATGGTATTGGGGAAACAATGGTGAAGTCTTAACCGGCTGGCTTCAAACTGGCAATAATTGGTATTGGCTTGATCCCGCCAATGATGGTGCTATGTCTAGAGGAATCGTTTCTGTCGGTTCGTCTCTTTACTATTTATCGGATTCCGGCGCAATGGCTGTTGGTTGGGCGTTTGATGGGACGGACTGGTATTACGCTGACGGTTCCGGCGCACTTGCATCGGGCTGGCGTTTGGTGAACGGCGTTTGGTATTGGCTCGATGTCGCAAATGACAATAGAATGGCTACCGGCTTTTATGTCATCGGATCCAACCGGTATCATTTTTCTTCAACGGGAGCGTTGTCACTTGGCTGGTTTATGAGCGATGGAGACTGGTATTACGCTGAGCCTTCTCAAGCGTCGGGCATTATAAAGACTGAATGGCTGAAGGACGGTGGTCAATACTATTATCTCGATCCTGCCGCCGACGGTAAAATGCTTCTTGGTCATTTTTCTGTAAATGGGAAAAGCTATTATGCAAAAGCTTCAGGCGCTGTTGCTTGTCGTGAATGGGTAGATGTCCAGGACTCGGTTCAGGATGAGCCATCTAAGGCTTTTGCTGGTTCTGATTGCTCATTGTGTGGAGCATTGCGTAATGGAAAACTGTTTACATCAAACGGCGATGGCGAATTGGTCGAAGCTCACGGGTTTGTGATGCTTGGAGGCTGTAAGTTCTATGCTGATCCAACCGATGGCTCCCCCTGCGCTGGATGGAAGAACGTTAACGGAAAATGGTACTTTTTTGATGAGACCGCTGGCTATGCACGATCTGGCTGGCTGTACAAGGATGGCTCCTGGTTCTATTTAGATCCGTCCACTTATGCTATGAAAACCGGTTGGGTTGCCGTTAACGGATCTTGGTATTACCTGAATTCGTCTGGTTTCATGCAGACGGGATGGCTCAATCTGGGCGGCACCTGGTATTGGCTTGACGCTAGCGGCGCTATGGCTACTGGCTGGCGCGTTGTGGACGGGTCCTGGAATTACTTTATGGCAAACGGCGCGTGGGTGTCAGACTATATGGATGCTAAAGCTCAAAGTTATTCAAGCAATACAAATTGGCTGATACTTGTCGATACGTCGCGTTGCATTACGAGTATTTACACTGGATCCTGGAATAACTGGTCCTTAAACCGTCGATATGTATGTTCGACGGGAAAAGCTAGCACACCTACGGTGATAGGGGAGTATCAAGTCTACGGAAAGGGATATTCCTTTGGGCATGGATATACTTGCTATTACTACACGCAGTTCTATGGTGATTATCTGTTCCATTCTTCGCCCTACTACGTTAACAGCAATCGCGTGATGGATCCCACGATGGGTGTTCCATCCTCTGCGGGATGTGTTCGCCTTGAGATTCAGAACGCAAAATGGATTTACGATAATATTCCTTATGGAACAAAAGTTGTTACGTATTAAGTGATTTCTGCATCAATATCTTCAACGGAAGAATAAGTCGCATGTCTTTTGTAAGAGGGTCTAGTTTCGTACTGGTTTTATGAATGGACGATTCATCAAAGATATCTACTAAGTGGATTAATTAGTCTGGGCATTGGAGTAATTCAAGAGATGAAAAAAACCTGTTTTGTTCTTAGTGGTAATGCGTATCTATGTCCTTATTTGTTTAACTTTTATGTCGATAATACTCCCGGGGAAAAATACCTTGTCTACTGGAATAGGGATGGCGTGGAAGAGACGCTAGGGTCGATTAAGGGCATTGAATATGCTAAGCCCTGCCCAGATACTGGTTTATTACGCAGGCTTTACAGTTATTTTGCCTATATGTTGTTTGTAAATAAACAGCTATTAAATAGTGATTTTGATCACATAGTTTTACTTAATACTATTGCTGGTTATTTTGCGTTTCCTGCACTACTTATTAAGTATCGCAAACGCTATGTAATGGATGTTCGAGATTACGGAGGAGAGTTTAATCCGATTCTGGGTCTCATGTCTCGCGCTATAGTGTCCTTTGCTGGAATCGTGGTGCTTTCATCACGTTTTTATGCCGCTTTTCTCGCCCCTTCTGAATACAGTTATGTCCACAATCTGCAGCGACCGTCATTCTCTGATCTTGATGCTAGTTCATGCGTGAATAGTTTAAATGGCAATCCTTCTTTACCGATCGTGATTGCATTCATTGGTAGTGTTGGCCAGTATATTGAGCAACATGTTAAGTTGATCAATATGTTTAAAAATGATTCACGTTTCCGTTTGATGTTTGCAGGAGCTGGATCTGAAAAGCTAAAGGATTATTGTAGAAATAATCACGTAGAAAACGTCCAACTGTTAGGGAGGTTTGCACCTGAAAAAATGTACTCTTTATATACAGGAGTCAACATAATCCACAATCTGTACGGCAATGGGGATCCATTTCTCGATTACGCTATTTCTAACAAAATGTATATAGCTGCCCAGCTTCATATGCCAATTCTTGTTTGCCCGAATACCGCAATGGAAACAATGGCAAGTGATTATGGTATTGGTTTTACACTTGATTTAGATAATACAAATGTTAATTGGCCCGATTTATTGTTCGAATACTATACCGGTCTAGATTCGAATAGCTTTATTAAGGGTTGCGAGAAATTGTTAACCGATGCATATGATGACAATCAGAACTATTCGGATAGATATACTTCGTTCATTTCTTAAGGCTTGGTTTTTTAATGACGAATGAAATTCTTTCTTTTGATGCGGTGAAACACGAAGAACTGAAAATCTTGGTGGAATTTCACGATTTTTGTGAGAAATATAATTTGTGCTATTCGCTGTCGTATGGAACTCTAATCGGTGCCGTGCGTCATAAGGGTTTTATCCCCTGGGATGATGATATAGATGTTGTCATGCCTCGGAAGGATTACGATAGGTTTCTTGGCCTAGTTCAAAGCGGTAGGTTTTCTCCGTGGCTTCGCGTTCAGGCTACAGAGATTGATGGGTATTTACCTTCATTCGCAAAAGTAATTAATCCTAAGATCTCCGTTCAGACAGAGAGAGATCGCCCTTCAGTTCCAGAATGGCTTTGGATAGATGTGTTCCCAATTGACGGTATATCCGATTCAAATCTAAAGGCCACTATTATGTTTTACGAAGTGAAATTGCTTGATTTGATTTGTATTGTATCAAGGCTCAACTTCCATTATCCACATCCGATTAGCATGAAAATTCTCATGGCTATTTTTTATCCCATTTCTCTAGTACTGCCTATAGAGAAATGGGCTTCCGAACGTTTACATAAACTTTCAAGAAAATATGATATTGGCGAAACAAAGAGAGCGGGACAAATCGGATGGGGGTTTGGTCTCAGGGAGGCTTTTCCAAATAGGTATTTTACGGATGTAATGGATGCGGAATTTGAGGGTCATCAATTTAAAATCCCAACTCATTATGATGAGATGCTTACTCAACTTTATGGCGACTATATGACCATTCCTCCTGCTGATAAACAGGTGTCTCATCAATTAACTGCATCAGTTAATTCAAGAACGGAGTAATTGTTGGGTTCCGATAAAGTTCTTTCGATAAAGTCTAATATTTTATGGAGTTCTATTGGCTCGATTATCGGTTTATCTTGCCAATGGTTAATAAGCGTGCTGGTGGTTCGCCTATCCTTTGGTTTTTCTGATGCTGGCTTATACTCGCTTTCGATGTCTGTCTATGGCATTTTTTTCCCAATTGCTCAATATAGGATGTATACATATCAAGTTTCAGATGTTAATGGGGAAAACACGGTAGGGGAGTATCTTTCCTTTAGATTACTAACCATACTTTTATCACTTGCTTTGACTTTTGCTTATTCGCTATTTACTTGTCGCCCTGCTTCTGTTTTCTGCATTTTTCTCTACGGCTTATATAAAAGCGCCAACCAATTGATAGATGTCCTTCATGCTGCTGATCAGCAGTTCTCCCGGATGGATTATGTTGGAGTCTCACTTGCGCTTCAGGGAGCATTGTCTCTAGTTTTTTTCTGCGTTGCTTTATCTTGCTTTCGTTCGGTGCCGCTAGCTATATTTGCAATGTTTATTGCGGTCGTATTAGTTGGATGGATTTACGATTTGCCACGAACTACCGCCCTAACAAGCATTGTTGTTGGAATTAGCCGAAATAAGGCAAAGCGATTATTGATAACATGCTTGCCGGCTGTGGTTGCTGGCATAGCGGTTTCCGCGTCATCGTCAATTCCACGCCAATATTTATCTTCTGCATTGGGGGATTCTGCTCTTGGGGTCTACTCGTCTATTGCGGCTCCTATTGCTATCATTCAAATGGGTGTTTCATATTTGTATAACCCCCTGCTGGGTTATTTCTCGAAAAGTTATTCAGATAAAGACAGGTGTTCTTTCTTTCGCCTATGCTTTGCCTGCTTACTTGGTGCGTTAATCATCGCCGTTGTGTTCGGTATTGGTTTTGAGGTGATTGGAAATAGCTTATTTTCATTTGTATTTGGTGAGGAAATACTACCTTTCATGTATTTAGTTCCACCTTTGATAGCTTCTGCTGTTTTGACTGGACTGATGTGGCTTGTCAATGATTTGTTGATTTCATTTAGGTATTTTTCGCATACCCTTGTTGCTGGCGTGTTGATGTTTATCGTTTCGCTAAGTTCAATGAAGTATTCCGTAGAAGTATTCAATTTAAATGGTGTTACAGTGTGTAGCTTAATATCTTGTCTTTTTGGACTTGTATATATGGTGGTCGTATTGTCTATCTTGTTGAGACGTCATTTTAATAATCTCGTTTAATTGCATCATTTGATTTCAGGGCGAATTGCTCTCTCCCTGACTTCTTCCTCTGAATTATTTAAATGATTATTATTTATTTAAATGACTATGTGCATTTCAATGGTTTTTTAAGGGGCTGGTTCTTGAAATGAAAAAGGTAATGCTAGTTTTCGGAACTCGTCCGGAAGCAATTAAGATGTGCCCACTTGTGAATGTGCTCAAATCTCATCCGGATGATTTCAGTACCGTTGTTGTCGTGACTGGTCAACATCGGGAGATGCTTGAGCAGGTTTTGCATGTCTTTAATGTGGTACCCGATATTGACCTAGCTGTCATGAAGCCTGGTCAGACTCTTTTCGATGTTACGTGTAGCATCCTTCTTAAAATTAAGAAGGTTCTTGAGGGGGAAAGACCGGATGTCGTGCTTGTCCATGGAGATACCACGACAAGCTTTGCTGCAGCCTTAGCTTGTTTTTATCTGCAAATTCCGGTCGGTCATGTTGAGGCTGGTTTACGCACACATGATATCAGCAGTCCTTGGCCAGAGGAGTTTAACCGCCAAGCAGTTGACATCGTGAGTCAATATTATTTCGCACCAACCGAGGTGAGCAGACAAAACCTTCTCGATGAGGGAAAAAGACCCGAAAAGATTTGGGTTACAGGTAACACGGGAATTGATGCACTTCATACTACCGTGGATCCGGAGTATTCACATCATGAGCTTGACTGGGCAAAGGGTTCTCGTTTGATTCTTATCACCGCACATCGCCGCGAAAACCTTGGTGAACCTATGCATCGCATGTTCCGTGCTATTCGTCGCGTAATGGAAGATTATCCCGATACCAAGGCCATATACCCTATTCATATGAATCCTCTTGTTCGCAAGGCTGCTCATGAAGAGCTAGATGGATTTGATCGACTGCATATTATTGACCCCCTTGAAGTATTTGATTTTCATAACTTTATGGCTAAAAGCTATCTGATACTCACTGACTCAGGCGGTATTCAAGAAGAAGCGCCAAGCCTTGGTAAGCCTGTTCTTGTCATGCGTGACACTACTGAGCGTCCTGAGGGCGTTAAGGCGGGGACTTTGAAACTTGTTGGCACAGAGGAAGATGTAATTTACAACGAGTTTAGCAGGTTGCTCTCGGATGTCTCAGAGTATGAATCGATGAGTCACGCTTCCAATCCTTATGGTGATGGCCATGCAAGCGAAAGAATCGCTTCGGTTCTTTCTGACGGTCATTTACGATGAACCGTGCTAGTAGAAACTTAGCTATATTTGATTAAACAATTCATCTGTTTAGTTCTTTTCTATAAGATTCGTGGCATTTGCAAGAGGGCAGATGCAGGACACCTTGCGGCAATCACAGTGGTCACTACGCAGACCACAGATTGTCGATGGTGATAACAGCTATAGTGTTTATATGTTCTAGGACCGTTGTGGATACTGTGTTGCCTATCACGCTAGCTCCTTGCATAACATGTAGTTCGTCTTGTTGGTGCTACTTTTACTTTTAGCTAAGGATAACGGGCTATCATTGAAAGGTTGTTCATGAGCAATCCTTATAAGGTGCTAGTTATTGTGCCTGCTTATAATGAAGCTGAATCAATTTGTGCGACAGTTAAAGCCGTGATTGATTCAGGATATGATTATGTCGTGGTCAATGATGGTTCAACTGATAATACGCTTGAGATTTGTCATGCTAACCATCTCAATGTACTTGATCTACCGCAGAATCTTGGTATTGGAGGGGCTGTACAAGCCGGCCATAAGTACGCTAAAAAATATGGATATAACATCGACGTTCAGGTGGATGGCGATGGACAGCATGATCCTTGTTTTATTTCCAGTATGGTTGAGCAGATTGAAGCTGGCTATGACTTGGTTATCGGGTCTAGGTTTCTCGAGCGAACTGGGGGGTTTCAGTCTACGTTTTTACGCCGAGTGGGTATTTCATGGCTTACTAGGGTGATTAAAATGTGTACGGGGAAGTACATAGCTGATCCGACATCTGGATTTAGGGCCTGCGGACCGAAAGCTATCGACTATTTCTGTAAGAACTATCCAGTTGATTACCCTGAACCCGATTCTATTGTCTCAGTGCTTGCTCGCGGTCTGTCTGTATCTGAGATTCCCGTTGTCATGAAAGAGAGACAAGGGGGCTCATCATCCATTTCGGGCTTTTCGAGTGCCTATTACATGATCAAAGTTACCCTTGCAATTATTATTTCTGCATGTTCAAAAACGAGGTGTTAAAGTGCCGGTAACCCTTCGCGTTTCTGTCGCAGCGGCCTGTATTTTACTTGCTGCATATGTAGTTAAGCTTATTGTGAGTGGCAGGCTCCAACTTAAGTATTCTCTATTGTGGCTGGCTCTGGTCCTAGTCCTAGTCCTGTCTGCTCTATTTCCGCAGCCCCTGTGCTATTTATCGTCGGCGATGGGGTTTGCCACGCCTTCCAATTTTATATTTGTTCTGGGGTTTGTCTTTGTAATCCTAATCATGCTTTCACTTAGTTTAATTGCCAGCAAACAGGCCGATGCGATTAAGAACTTAACTCAACGAGTTGCATTGCTTGAAAAAGATATCGAGAGCATTCTGAGGGATAAGTAGTTCTATGTTTACGTGCAATGATCATACATTCGTAGTTTGCGCCTATGGCGAATCACCGTATTTGAACGACTGTATATCGTCTTTAATGAACCAGAAGCAAGCCAGTAGGATCTTTATCTCTACTTCTACTCCGAATAAGCATATTGAGCAGATTGCTTCTAGCTATAACTTGCCTGTATTTATTAACAATGGGATGCCAGGGATTGGCCATGACTGGAATTGTGCAATTTCCCATGCTCAAACTCCATTGGTCACCATTGCTCATCAAGATGATCTGTATTCCCCTAATTATTCAATTGAAATGCTTCGCTCTGTGAACGCCTCCAATCATCCCCTGATCTTCTTTTCTAATTATGGGGAGATTCGTAATGGGGAATATTTCGATGACATCTCGATTCTTAAAGTCAAAAGAATAATACTAAGAAAACTCGCTCGAGTTGGTAATTCATCTATAGTCAGGGACAAGCGTCGGACTTTGCGGTTTGGATCTGCGATTTGTTGCCCTTCGGTCACGTATGTTATGCCTAATCTCGAGACACCTTTGTTTTCGAGTGAGATGAAGTGTGACTTGGACTGGGAAGCGTGGGAGAGATTTTCGCGACTTGAAGGCTCTTTTGTTTATTCTCCCGAGATTCTTATGCATCATCGAATTCACAAAGAATCTGAGACGACTTCCTTGATCCAAGATAATACACGGAGCTCCGAAGACCTTGCTATGCTTGAAAAATTTTGGCCTAAAAAGGTTGCGAAAGTAATCCATCGACTATATTCAGTCAGCATGAATAGCAACACTCTTTAACGTCTCTGTGTTGAACGTCTCCTCTGAGTCGGTTGACGAGCGCTTCGTGTATGACTGAATTCGGATATTAGCCTCCGAAGTCGGATGCTACGGCACTGTTCTTGCGTTGATATCATCGACGCAAGCTCTGAGATAATAATTAACTTGTTGATATACTTGCTATCACTATATTTAGTTGCGCTTATGTGAGTTTTGAAATTTAAGGATTCTAGCATGACGAGTTTTGTAAGATGCAAACCTGCTTTTCTTGCTTTTGCTGGTTTATTTGCAGTCTATTCAGTATTTTGGTACTTAAATAATCCTAGATTGCTTGTTCTGCTTACAATTGCGATTTCGTTAATTATAATTCTCGCGCTCGGCAGCGTATTTGCTAGTGATAAGGATCGCCTTAAAAGTGAGTGGGTATTCTTGGTACTGCTCATATCATTTTTAATCATATTTTGCTTTATATTCCCTCCGTTCACCGCGCCCGATGAGGGCCATCATTATTTTTCGACTTATTGGTTGGTTGATAGCCTTCCATTTAATGCCCATGTGTCTAATGACGGTGCTTTTCTGGTGCGAGATATTGATTACGCGCTATACAATAGCCGCCAACCGGGCGATGCAATTAATTCAGCTTCATTTGATTCTGTTATTGATGGTTTTTCACTATTTGGAAATGGACAGCTGGTTCCTTTCAGTGAATTTTCTTTTAGTGCCGGCGGTGAGAATATTACTGCAAAACTGGGCTCTATCATTGGCTTGCAGATAGGGTTGTTCTTTGGGCTTGGAGCTTATCCCGCGTTCTATATGGGTCGAATTGGTTCGGCTCTCGTTTTTTGCTTCTGCGCTTTCCAGGCATTTCGAATCGCACCTAAAGGCAAATCGGTCATTGTATTCGTTTCATTGTTGCCCATGACGCTTCATTTGGCAGCTTCATATTCCTATGATTCTGGAATCATTGCTTATTCACTTCTGGTATTCGCATGTTTGATGCGCGGTTTTTTTGGCGAACAGCGGTCGATAGGAAAAAGAGAAATCATTATATATTTAATCATTTCGGTTCTTTTGGCTCCGTGCAAGGTTATCTATTCAGGGTTGATTTTACTTGGATTGTTCGTCCCTCTTTCGCAGTTCATTGATGAGAAGACCGGGCGTTTTAGCAGGTTCTTGTTGATCTTTTGCGTTATGCTTTCTGTATTGGCCTTACGTTTGGCATCGATGAGCAGCTTGGTTTCTCAGACTTCAGATTCCTCTCGGGGCCATGAAGCGGGGCAGTTATATTCGCTCGGCGATATTCTGCTGCATCCAAAGAATAGTTTCCTTGTTTTTTGTAGAACTCTCGACTCTCTAGGTGATTTCTATTGGGAAACGTCTTTGGGCTATTCCCTTGGATGGCTTCAAGAGAACTTGCGTTTCCCTGCATTCTATATGATTCCTTATTTGTTTTTCGGGTTTATTTGCTGCCTTGACTCTAGTGATGAGCCTTCGTTTCTTACTGCTCCTGTATCCTTTCTTTTCATTTTTGCTTTCCTTTTGGCTGCACTCGGTTCCATTGCATCAATGTGGTTGGCATGGACCTTCAACTATGAAAATGTAATACAGGGTGTTCAGGGGCGCTATTTTCTTCCGGCTTTACCAGCTTTGTTGTTTGGACTAAGAACACGATTATTTAGGTTCAACTCTACTTCCATTTCCGTTGTTACTACTGGCGTCTGTGTTATGAACTGCCTATATCTTATTCGTTTTATTAGCGTCGCCTCCTGTTTGTAGATTTATCTCGCGCGCAGTTGCTTTGGTAATTTCTTGTAGTTGGGGACTTCATCTCAGGGTTAACTAGGCCTGGTCTATCAAAGACCAATTAGATTGTATGGGAAAAGTGTAATGTTGAGAAATCGTTATTTGAGTTTTATCGGTGTGGTCTGCCTTGTATCAATTTGTTTCACCCCTCTTTTATGCCCAACGGTTGCTGTTTCATTACCCGAAGATTGTGCGGTTCTAGGCGCTGATATTTCTACAGATCAATCGGTACAGGGTCCAGTTGGGCCATCGGATGGTGATCGGTTACCTTCTGATTCGGTTAACTTCACAGCGTCTATCGATTTGTCGACATATGAATACACTGGTGATGCGATTACTCCGAGTGTGTCGGTTTTTGCTGATAGCGGTTTAAAGCTTACATGTGGGACCGATTATGAAGTCTTTTATGCGAATAATGTTGCACCTGGCTGTGCTGATATAGCTGTAAATGGGCTAGGGGACTACGCTGGCGCTACCACCCGGTTGTCGTTCCAGATTGTTCGCTCTTCTGATAACAAAATCGCCCTTCCTGGTTCTTGGGTCTGCGAAAACGGTAAATGGTGGTGGAGATATGAGGCCGGTGGTTGGCCGTCAAACTGTTTTCTGACTATTGGGGGAGCCGAATATTATTTTGATTCCGAAGGCTACGCAGCTACTGGCTGGAGATACCTGAGTGATGGATGGCACTTATTCTCTGAATCCTGTGCGCATTTGAAGGGATGGGCTGCCATCGGCGGTCATTGGTTCTTCCTTGACGAAACATCAGGTTCAATGAAGACCGGTTGGGTTTTAGACAATCATAACTGGTACTATTTGGACGGTTCGGGTGCTATGCATACTGGCTGGCTGCTCCTTGGCAATACTTGGTATTGGCTTGAGCCTTCCGGATCAATGGCTACGGGCTTTAAACTTGTAAACGGCAGTTTGTATCATTTTTCTCAATCTGGATCCATGAACACTGGTTGGTTTGTTGACGATGGGACATGGTATTGCGCCAATGGCTCTGGAGCGATTCGCACAGGATGGTTTTACTTTGATTCTAGCTGGTATTTGCTTGATTCCAATAATAATGGCGCCATGCTCGAAGGATTTCAGTCTGTAAATGGTAATTGGTATTATTTGGATTCGGATAGTGGCGGCGCATTAGAGTGCAACGCCTGGGTCTTCTCGCAAGATGGAAACGCATATTATGCGTGCAGCAGTGGTGCAATTGCGTTAAAGGGTGTCAAGGACAGCGTGGGCGCAATTAAGCTCAACGACGCCGAAGGAAAGCCCATGGTAGGCTGGTATTGGTCCTCCGCTGCTCAGACGTGGTTTTACACGGATCCAGACGGGGTGCTACAGCGCGGTTGGCAATTAATTGGCGGGAAGTGGTATCACCTCGATAACGAATCTGGCGTTATGAATACAGGCTGGTTCCGCGATGATGACGGGCTATGGTATTACCTTATGTCGTCAGGTCAAATGGCAACTGGCTGGAACAGTATCGAGAATGGCGAGTATTTCTTTAATGCTGCTGGTGCTTGGGTAGAGCCCGAGCGTTCTGCCCGTACTTCCTTTCAGTCTCAAATTGTTAGTCGCTGCTACAACGTTCCTTCTCCTGGAGTGGGATTGTGCTCGGAGTGGGTTAGCGAAGTTTTTTATCCCGTGCTGGGGTCTTATCCCAACGGTGACGCATGCGACATGTTTTGGAATTGGTGTCACAGTCGAGATATATCGCAGCTTAAGGTTGGAATGATTGTTGCGGTCCCTACTCATACGCATACTAATGCGGGGGCTCGCTGGGGACACATTGCTATTTATGTTGGTAACGGTATGGTTATGGATAACATCGGTTACATTAGGGCGACATCACTGGCCTGGTGGCTGAACTACTACCACACTACCGCTACGCCTCAGTGGGGCTGGGTTTTAAATACGCCATTAGAATAAGATGCTCTCTGACTGTCGAGTGGAGGACAACTTATCACAATGGGGGAACCCACAATAGGGGAATCGAGGGTTAATCCTCGATTCCCCTATCTAGCTTAGGCACACGTTAATTTGTCCTGATTGAATAAGAGAAGAAACGCCAACTTCTTATAAATGATAATAACGATTCGCGGGTTCCCCAACGGTAAAGTTTGGATTCATATAGGGATCACCTTCGATGTAATGCTTGGCCCAGCGATAATTCATGTATGCGACCTCTTTGTGGAAGCGAATCTGCTTCTCCGTATTGTTTTCAACGCCTCTAGAAATCGACTCATAGTGATAGAGCTCGACTTCGGGTGTGTATACGATCAGGTCGTTGATCTCGCGTAGCTTTAAGCAAAAGTCAACGTCATTAAATGCAACTTGAAGCTCTTCCGTGAAACCTCCGACTTTCTCATATTCGCTACGCTTAGTCATTATGCAAGCTGCAGTGACGGCGCTGAAGTCTTGTTGTGCATCGTTGAGTGCAAAGTAGCCCCAGTTATCCTTTGGCATGCTTTGGCAAAGATGCCCCGCCACGCCACCAGTGACACATAAGCCCGCATGCTGAATGGTGTTGTCGGGATAGTAGAGTTTTGCACCAACTGCGCCAACATCCTCACGTGCGCAGATGCCAAGCATTATCTCAATCCAATTGGGCGTAATTACCTCAGTATCGTTATTCAACAGCAAGAGATAGTTACCTTTGGCGTGAGCAACGCCAAAGTTCATGAGCTTGGAGAAATTGAATTCGTGCTCCCAAGTTACAAGACGAACGATATCTGGATATTTTGCTTGCAACTTATCGTAGCAATCGAACGTCGCCTTTTCTGTGCTGTTGTTTTCGATTATGACAAGCTCGTAATTGTTGTACGTTGATTTCTCAACAATTGACTTAATGCAGTTGTCCAGAATGTCGGCGTGGTCTTTAGTCGGGATGATAATTGACACGAGTGGATGGGAATCTGGCACAGCGTAGGTTACTTTATATGTAAAGGGACGACGCGCTTGTTCGACCTTCGCATTGAGCCCAAGCCTGTCCAAATGACTCTGGACCGCTTTGATACCTGCGATAGTGGCATACGGCTTGCTATCGGCATTTGCTGCGGTGGAGGTCCCGCTTAGGCGCCAGTGATATAGAACCTTTGCAACATGATGAACTTTCCTTGCCTTTTCCACGGCGCGGAGAGTCAGATTATGATCCTGTGCTCCATCGAACTCTTTCGTGTTCGGTTCTAGAACATCAAGCAGCGACTTACGGATGGTAAGCATATGGCAGATATAGTTATTGTTTCTGAGCAGATCGATATTGAAATCCGGCTTAAAGAACGGCTGCGCTAGCTTTCCATCGGGCATGAGTTTGTCTTCGTCGCAATAAAGAAGATCGACGGCATCATTGTTTTCAATTGCCTCGGCATATGAGAACAACAGGTCCGGTTCAAGAATATCGTCATGGTCAAAGAAACTAACGAAATCACCCGTAGCGATGGCAACGCCGGCGTTTGTATTTTCGGAAATGCCCTTATTCTCGGTAAGGTTAATTGATTTAATTCTGTTGTCGTGGGCCGTCTCCTGCTCAACGCGAGCCTTTAGTTCCTGATTGTCAGGACTTGCATTAACTAGGATGAGCTCCCAGTTTGCATAAGACTGGGTTTTTACGGATTCGGCCATATCGTTAAAGAACGAAATGGGCGTGTTGTAAAGAGGGACAATGATGCTGAACTTCGGAGCGCTGTTGAAGGCGATTTTTCTCTGTTTCTCCAGAGCGCCGATGGTTGCCTTATGTTCCGTGAACCATTCGGGGTATTCAGGGTCAAACTGCGCATGGGTAAAGAGAAAGTTGGTCTCCTCAAGAAGCATGCCTAATTTATCGGGCGTTAAGCAGTCGAATGCACTGAATGATGGGTGATTTTGATCGTCAATAACAAAATAATAACGATCGAACGCCTTTGGCATACGAACCGAGAGCTGCGTTTCAAGTTGCTTTTTCTCAGACGTAAATCCAACGCTTGTTACATTCGAACCGAAATTGACGATGCTCAAATTAACTTCATTAAGGGTTCGATCGAAACAACGAAGTTTGATTTGCGAGTCGCTACGATAAGGAGTTCTCACCGTGCACCTAAGGATATAGTCGCTTGAATCTTCGATGCACTGCCAGAAATCAATCGTTGCCATGTCAAACTCTGAAACGTCATCGTAGTTTCGGAGTTTGCTGCACATGTCAGGTTTAATTTTGTAGTTAAGGCGCGACTCCCATTTGATGTTCTTGCAATTGAGCGAAAGGGAGTCGCTGCTCAGGGTGCGACCGTCTTGGCCGATTTCGCTAAACTCAATTTTGATGGTGCGAGCATCGGGATCGGGGAGTACAAGGACGTATGAGTTCGAGTCACAACTATTGTCCCGGAATTTTAGGAGGGATAAAGGTGAGCGGCGGTTATCGTCTGTAGCCGCCTGGGCTGTTACGCTGGAGCCTTTATGGATGCCTTCAATCTTAAGCTGCTGGTAGATTTTCCAGTTTCCTCTGCATACTCCGGTTGTTTCGACTCGCATTGTCTGCCTTTCGTTTGTTGGACACTGCCCATTGTACTTTTTCATTTGTTGCCTCGCTAGAAATGCAGAAAGAGTTGCGTGTTTCTGCTGTCCGATTTAAATAAGAAGACGGGGAGGTTGCTGCCGGTGCGTATAATTTAATTAACTATGCATCTGTAATCAGCGGCTTTTGCTCAACGATTGTCAATCGAGAGGATTTTTATGAAAGGCATCATCCTCGCCGGCGGGTCCGGCACGCGCCTGTACCCGCTCACGCTCGTGACCTCCAAGCAGCTGCTGCCGGTCTACGACAAGCCCATGATCTACTACCCGCTGTCCACCCTCATGCTGGCGGGCATCCGGGACATCCTGGTCATCTCCACCCCGACCGACCTGCCCAACTTCGAGCGCCTGCTCGGGGACGGCTCGCGCTACGGCGTGAACCTGTCCTACGCCGAGCAGCCCTCGCCGGACGGCCTGGCGCAGGCGTTCACCATCGGCGAGGAGTTCATCGCCGGCGAGCCGTGCGCGCTCGTGCTGGGCGACAACATCTTCTACGGCAACGGCCTGTCGCGCCACCTGACGCGCGCCGTGCAGAACGCAGAGTCGGGCCGCGCCACGGTCTTCGGCTACCACGTGGACGACCCCGAGCGCTTCGGCGTCGTGGAGTTCGACCGCGAGGGGAGGGCCGTCTCCATCGAGGAGAAGCCCGCCGAGCCCAAGTCGAGCTACGCCGTCACCGGCCTGTACTTCTACCCGGGCGACGTGGCCGCCAAGGCGCACAGGGTCGAGCCCTCGGCCCGAGGCGAGCTCGAGATCACCACGCTCAACCAGATGTACCTGGAGGAGGGGACGCTGTCGGTCGTGACGCTGGGCCGTGGCTACGCGTGGCTGGACACCGGCACCATGGAGAGCCTGCACGAGGCCGCCGAGTTCGTCCGCGCCGTCGAGCACTCCCAGGACCTGCCGGTCTCGGTACCCGAGGAGATCGCCTGGGAGAACGGCTGGATCACGACCGCAGAGCTGGAGGAGGCCGCGAAGGCCTACGGCAAGTCGGTCTACGGGCATCACCTGAAGAAGGTCGCCGCCGGCGAGATCGTCAACAGCCCGCGCGAGTACTAGCGCAAGCTTGTTTTCTTTCAGGGGTCACCGTTTATCTGGTGGCCCCTTTCGTTATGATTACGTTGACCATAAAGACAATATGATTGGGAGTGGATGTGTTAAGCGTCTACTTTGGCGATATGCCAGAAGCGATTTACAACACAGCGACATATTTCAAAAACTCTTACCGGTCTTCTTGGATTACGGATCCCTATGCAGTCTCGATAATTAAAGATGTCGATCGATCGGTTGTTGTCTCCGAAAACGTCATCGAAAGCCCTGTGCTTGGATCCATCTCCCCACTCCAGCTTTCTGGTGGCGTGAAAACGCTGCTGCTTATGAGATTTGATCGTAAGCATATTTTTAACGCTTCTACCTGTGGTGACAACTGTGCCAAGTGGATTCTCGACATGGCGAAAGACCGCAAGCTCGTTGTGAATCTCTATCATGTGATGGACTTTGGCCGCGAGGATTTTAAAATCAAAGTCGTGAACAGCGGCCGAATCGTTCATAACATGGCCGAATTGATTCACGAGTCGATTCCGTATCTGTAGGTGCTGCTTATGAACGGTTCGCATCTTGTTAAGATTTCCCGCCGTAGGGGAACCAAGTACACATTTACCATCAAGCGGAACATCACTATTGTGCGTGGCGATAGCGGCACGGGTAAGACGACGCTGTTTGACATGGTCGCAGACTACATGCGAACGGGCGAGCAGTCGGGCGTTTCCTTGCAATGCGATTGTCCCTGTGTCGCCCTGACCGATTATGATTGGCGAAACCAGCTTTCGTCCGTTCATGACTCGATTGTATTTGTCGATGAGGGCTTAAAAGAGATCCATTCTGATGAGTTTGCCCATCATGTGCTGTATTCCTCGAATTATTTCGTGCTGATCTCAAGGGCTGATTTCCCCAATCTTCCGTATAGCGTGGATGAGATTTACAAGATTAAGACGAGCGGAAAATACCATTCTTTCGTCCCTGTTTATCAAGATCGCGGGAATCATCGTTATGCTATTTCCCGGTCGGCGCCAAAACAGGACTTTTCTATCCTTCTATGCGAGGACAGTAAGTCTGGTTTCCAGTTCTTTGAACGGCATTTCGCTGACAGTGAGCTTACCTGCGCTTCGGCTATGACGAACAGCGCGATTTTGGGCTGGTTGGATCAGCATTTCGACGATCGCGTGTTTGTTGTCGCGGACGGAGCGGCATTTGGGTGCTATGCGGACCGCGTCCTTAAGCTGCAAGACATTCACCGCGATACTGTTACGGTTTGTCTTCCCGAGTCATTCGAGTGGCTTCTGCTGAGCTCCGGCGTAATTTCAGGGTTAGATGTTAAGGCGGTTTTGGAAACCCCAGAAGCCTTTATAAACAGTGAGAAGTTTAAAAGCTGGGAGGACTTCTTCTATAAGTACTTACGCGATAAAACTGGGAATTCGGTCTTCCGTTACGACAAAGACTGCATTCCGGAGGCGTTTTGTAGGGGAAGTAATTCTGCGAAGGTTATGGCTCTTATCGCATGCCGAAATGTCCGATAGTTTTGTTGAATAGTGTCGCGGCGTCACTTCCTGCGGCATACTAAAGAAGCTGTACATGCTTCAGATTGGATTTTCATGTCTGAGATCTTTGAACCTAAGAACATCATCGTCACGGGCGGCTGCGGCTTCATCGGCAGCAACTTCGTGCACTACGTCGTGGACAACCACCCCGGGGTGCACGTCACCGTCCTGGACAAGCTGACCTACGCCGGCAACCCCGAGAACATCGCGGGGCTGCCGACGGACCGCGTGGAGCTCGTCGTGGGCGACATCTGCGACGCGGAGCTGCTGGACAGGATCGTCCCGGGCCACGACGCCATCGTGCACTACGCCGCCGAGAGCCACAACGACAACTCCATCGCGGACCCCGAGCCGTTCCTGCGCACCAACGTGGAGGGCACCTTCCGCCTGCTGGAGGCCGTGAGGAAATACGGCATCCGCTACCACCACGTCTCCACCGACGAGGTCTACGGCGACCTGGCGCTCGACGACCCCGCCAAGTTCACCGAGGAGACGCCGTACCACCCGAGCAGCCCGTACTCGAGCACCAAGGCGTCCTCCGA